>NZ_JBQXEZ010000003.1:0-171554 GCF_052618305.1 Desulforudis sp. DRI-14
GTCTGTGAAGCCCTGATTTTGCTGGGTTCCCGTATGGCAAGGCGTCAAAGTCGAGCTCGAGGTGGAGATCGGCTATAACCTTGTCGTTCTCGCTTCCGAGGAACAGGGAGGGGACCTCCTGCAGAGAGTGGCGACCGTGCGGCGGCAGAGCGCTCAGGACCTCGGCATTTACGTGCGGCCCATCCGCATCAGGGACAACCTGCAGTTGAAGCCCAACAGCTACGTCTTCAAGCTGCGCGGGGTGGAAGCGGCCCAGGGCGAACTGATGCCCGGCTACTACCTGGCGATGAGTCCCGGCGGCGGCGGGAGCATCAGGGGCATTCCGACCAAGGAGCCGACCTTCGGCCTGCCGGCCTGGTGGATTACCGAGAAGGAGAGGGAACAGGCCGAGGCGCAGGGCTACACCGTTGTCGATTGCGTTACGGTCCTGATCACCCACCTGTCGGAGTTCATCAAGCGCCAGGGGTGGCAGCTCTTAGGCCGGCAGGAACTGCAGGAGCTCCTCAACGTGGTCAAGGAGAAGAACGCGGCCGTCGTCGAGGAACTGGTGCCCAACCTGCTGACCCTGGGCGAGGTCCAGAAGGTGCTGCAGAACCTCCTCAAAGAGGGCGTACCCATCCGCGACCTCGTAGGCATCCTGGAAGTCCTGGCCGACGGGGCCAGAGTCAACCGGGACGTCGATTTCCTGACGGAATCGGTGCGCCAGGCCCTGGCGCGCACGATCTCGCTACAGTACGCGGACGAAAACAAGAAACTGTCGGCGATTACGCTCCATCCGCGGCTGGAGCAGGCGATTACGGAATCCATCCAGTTGACTTCTTTCGGCAATTACCCGCTGCTTGAGCCCCAGGCGGCGCAGCGGGCGGCCAAAGCCATTGTCAGCGCTGTCGAAGAAGCCGGCCGGCGCGGGGTTGTTCCGGTCGTTCTCTGTTCCGGCAGAATCCGGCTGCCGCTGCGCCGCTTCCTCGATCACCACGGCGTGACGGTTCCCGTTCTCGCCCTTGCCGAGGTAAGTAACCTGGTGGAACTGGAAGTATTGGGCACGGTGATGTGGAATGAAGATTAAACGCTACCTGGCGCGCGACATGCGGGAGGCGCTGGGCCTGATCAAAACTGACCTGGGTCCCGACGCGGTGATCATTTCAAGCCGTCGGGTCAGGGCCCGCGGGCTGGCGGGCTGCCTGAAGCCCCGGTTTCTTGAGGTCACCGCCGCCCTGGATACGCCCACGGCCGCGCTTGCAGCGGGCGGTCCGCCGGGGCTGCCGCGCCCGCCGGAACCGGAAACCCTGGAAGAGAATATCGGCCTGCTGCAAGAACTGGCCGAGGTTAAAAGTCTTCTGGCCAAAGTCGTGCTCCGGGACGAACGGGAGCAGTCCCACGATACCCACCTCTGGGTGGACTTCCTGGTGCGGCGCGAGGTGGACGTTCAGGTCGCACGGAGGATTGTCCGGGATGCGGCTGAAAGGCGCGGGCTTTTAAATGACAACACCGAAGCGTCTATCGAAGAAAACCTTGAGGGGGCGATCACCGGTTTGGTGGCGGACCTCTACCGGGATCTCCGTCTGAAGAAGGTGATCGTTTTCGTAGGGCCTACCGGCGTGGGCAAAACGACGACACTGGCCAAGCTGGCTGGCCAGCTCGTCCTGTTCGGGCGGTCGGTGGCCATCGTTACCATCGACACCTACAGGATCGGTGCGGTCGAGCAGATCAGGACCTACGCCGAGATCATGGGCGTACCGCTGGAGGTCGCCCATACACCAGCGGGATTTAAGGAAGCCCTGGCACTGCACGACAACAAGGACTACATTCTGGTCGACACTGCGGGAAGGCCGAGTTACAGCTATCAACAGGTAATGCAGACGAAGGAATTTACCGATGTAATAGATAAGGGATTGGATGTCGTGCTGGTGCTCAGCGCCCCTACCAGGGCCGCAGATCTGGCCAGGCAGGCCGAAGATTTCGCGCCACTGCGGTGTTCCAAGCTGATCGTGACGAAGATCGATGAAACACAAACTTTGGGTCCGATCGTCAATCTCGTGGAACTGACGCAGAGGCCGGTCGTCTACGTTACGAACGGCCAGAGCGTGCCGGACGATATAGAGGCCGTCAACCCGGCGAAGCTGGCTTCCCTGGTTCTGCAAGGGGGTGGGCGCTGTGCTGGATCAGGCACATAACCTGCGCCTGGCTATGCAGCAGAGGTTTGTCGGGAAACAGCACACAGTCGAGTCCGCCTCGCGTGTGATCGCGGTCACCAGCGGGAAAGGCGGGGTGGGCAAGACCAGTATCGCCGTCAACCTCGGTCTGGCCCTGGCTAAGGCCGGCAAGAGGGTAGTGCTGGTCGACGCGGACCTGGGTCTGGCCAACGCCGAGGTGCTCCTGGGGACCACGCCCCCGTTTTCCCTCTTCGACGTCTTGTATCGGGGGAAGGACATCGGTGAAGTGGTCTGGGAAACGACCTTCGGCCTGAAACTCGTTTCAGGGGGTTCGGGCATCCAGGAAATGACCAGCCTCGACCAGGCCATGCGGTCCCACGTGCTCGAATCCTTTAAGAGGCTGGGGGCAATGGCCGATTTCCTGCTGATCGATACCGGGGCTGGTATCAATAAGACTGTGCTGGGTTTTGTGGCCGCGGCCCGGGAAGTGCTTTTCGTGGTCACGCCCGAGCCTACGTCCATAACCGACGCCTACGCGCTGATGAAGGTTCTGGCCGAGAACAGAGTGCGTACCGACGCGTCGGTCGTCGTAAACCGGGCGAGGAACAACACCGAAGGGCTGCTGACAGCGAAACGTCTCGCTTCGGCCGCCGGGAGGTTTTTAGATTTCCAGGTCAGCCATGCGGGAACGGTTGTGGACGACGCCGTTGTCGCCCAGGCGGTCCGGGACCAGGAGCCCTTCATCGTCAGCAACCCGAAGGCGCTGGCTTCAAGAAACATCGAGCATATCGCCCTGACCCTGGCAGGTGAGGGCGGGAAAGGAGTAGGAGCCGTAGAGTCTTTCGTCAACAGGCTCTGCCGGTTGTTTGCTTAAACGATGCAGCACTTGGTTCCCGGGCTCAAACTCGAAGTCGCCAAGCTGTCCGATCCGTCGGAGTTCTACGTTACGGCTTTATACGAAGTCCTCGACGGCTTTCTGGTGTTCACCTGTCCGTACCAGCAGCGCGCACCCCTGATCCTGGAGCCGGGCGACGAAGTACAGATCCGGTTCCGGGGAGGAGACGCCGTTTACGCGTTCGAGGCGACGATACACCAGAAGGCGGCCGGGGATACGCTCTTATATGTTGTTGCCCATCCTTCTTCGGTAAGGCGTATCCAACGGCGCGAATTTGCGCGGATAAATACGCTTTTCGGCATCCGTGTCTGGCCGTCTCCGGAGCACAAGGCGCGCGGTGCCGGGCATGAAAACGCCCAGGTCATCAACATCAGCGGCGGGGGGCTGCGTTTTACAGGTCGTAAGCGCTATGCCCTGAACCAGTTGCTTGCCGTGAACTTCGTCCTGCCGAGGTCAAAGGTGCAAAGGCCCATTGAGGCTACGGCGAAGGTGGTAAGAACCGAGCCGTGGGAGAAGGACATGAGGTTTTCCGAGGTCTCAGTCTACTTTAAAGACATCAGCATCGGCGACCAAGACCGGATAGTCGGGTTCATCCTCGGGGAGATGAGCAGGCAGAAGTCTCTGCTCGTGAGAGGTGAATAGGCTTGACTGTAGAAGAAACCTGGCAGAAGTATTTGGAAACCCGCAGCAGCGAGCTGCGTGAAGAACTGATCCTGGAGCACCTGCACCTGGTAAAGCACATCGCCGGGCGCTTGGCCGTCCGTCTTCCGGCTTTCGTCGCCCAGGAGGACCTGGAGGGATGGGGCGTTTTCGGGCTGATCGAAGCCGTGGAGAAATATGACCCCTCGCACGGTACTGACTTTCAGGGTTACGCCTACTACCGCATCCGGGGGGCGATGCTTGACGAGATCAGGAAACTGGCCTGGGTTCCGCGCTCCCTGTGGCAGAAACTCCAGCAAATCAACGCGGTGCGCGAGACAATCGAACAGGATTCCGGGCTGCCGGCGACAAACGAGCAGGTGGCCGATACGCTGGGCCTTTCCCTGAGCGAGTATTACCAGTTGATGGCCCATTTTCAATCGACCTCGCCGATTTCCCTGGACGAGCCGTTTACGGCCGGGGACGGGGACCACGTGTCCTGGACTGATTTTCTGGAGGACGAAAGCAGTCCCGATCCCTTGAACTCTTTGCTGGACAAGGAGTATAAAGAGACCCTCGTCGAGGCGATCAACCTGCTGGGCGAGCGGGACAAGCTGATTCTCGCCCTGTACTACCAGGACGGCTTGACTTTGAAGGAAATCGGCCTGGTGCTCAACGTCTCCGAATCGAGGGTCTGCCAGTTGCATACCAAGGCTATCAACCGGCTGCGCAAGATAATCGTGGAATTGGAGAAAAAGGGGAACCGCGATGCCAAGTAACTTGCTTATGGACAACCCCCTGGCGTTCAGCCTGACCTATATCGGCGCCATCTTGCTGCTGTTCCTGGGACTGGCGTGGCTGGGCTGGGTGCTTATCCGGCGCAGGGGTCAAAGACGGCGGCAATTTGAAGGCGAGCTCGCGGCGGCGGTTGAGGAACAGGTCGACCTTAACGAACGCCTGGACAAAATCGCAGCCGAACTGGCCGCGTTCAGAGCCGCCCTGGATGGTGTTAAGGATGGCCTGGCCAAGGTGGAGGTCCAGTTGGAGTCTTTGAGTGTTGTGGGCATACCTTACAACGGCACGGTCCCTTCGCTGGCGGAGGATGTGGCCAGGGCCTACGAGAAGGGCAAGAGCATCGAAGACCTTGCCCGGGAATTGGGGCGGGGTCAGGGGGAGATTGAACTGATGTTGAAGATGCACAAGATGCGCTTGAAAGGGGGCTGTATGTTTTGATCAGGGGTCTACAAACCTCGTTCCTCGGGCTGCAAGCCACCCAGCGCAGGGTGGACGTCACGGCCCACAACATAGCCAATGCTTCGACCACGGGTTTCAGAAGGCAAAGCGTAAGCCTTCAGGAAGGACATCCGGCCGCTGCGAGCGCCGATGCAGGGGGTCTCTATCCCGGCGTAACCGTTGTGGGACCTTTTACCGATTTCGCGCCGGGGGCCGTTGTGTCGACGGGAGGGGCCTTGGATTTCGCCATCCGGGGGGAAGGGTTTTTTGCCGTACAGCAGGGTGACGAGACTCTGTATACGCGCAACGGAGCCTTCAGGCTGGACGCCGAGGGCTACCTGGCCGTACCTTCCGGGGCCAGGATTCTGGGCGAGGCAGGCCCCATCCAGTCCGAGTCTCGGGACATCAAGATCCTGGCGGACGGCACCGTTAAAGTTTCCGGCCAGATTGTCGACAAAATCAGTATCGTTACTTTTTCTGACAATAATGAGCTTGCACGGGTCAGCGACGACCTGTACCGCGCCGGAGCCGGAACCGAGCCGCAGAGCGCGGAGAGAAGCGTACTCATCCCGGGCGCGCTCGAAGCGCCGAATGTCGACCTGGCTACCGAGTTTGTGGAGTTGATCCAGGCGTCCCGCGCCTATTCCGCTAACCTCAAGGCCGTGCAGGCCGAGGACGAGCTCAGCGACCGGGTGATCAACCAGGTTGGCGTCTTGCGCTAGGAAGACCTTGAATTAGCATTATAAATCAGTGAGGGTGGCCTGTGATAACGAAACCCAATTCTGCTGGCGAATTCAAAATGGAAGACACCGCCCTGGATGTGCATGTGGGCATAGCTTACTATGCCGTCGCCCGCGCGCCTTACCGGCTGACGACCCTCGGCCTGGGCTCGTGCGTCGGGGTGGTGATCTACGACGAGGGCCTGCGGCTCGGCGGCCTGGCCCATATTATGCTGCCGAGCAGCACGGGGTTTACGGTGGCGAAGCCGGCCAAGTTCGCCGATACCGGCATACCTGCGCTGATCAACGAACTGGTAAGAAACGGGGCGCGTTTAAGGCTGCTCAAAGCCAAGCTGGCCGGCGGCGCGCAAATGTTTTCGGGTGCCGGAAACCAGGCCATCCTTTCCATCGGCGAGAGGAACATCAAGGCGGTCTACGAAGCCCTGGCCAAACAGGGGATTCGGGTCGCCGGGGCGGATGTCGGGGGCAACCGGGGACGGACCCTGATCTTCGATACGGTGACGGGGCTGACCGTGGTTAAGACATTGGGCGGTCCCGCCGTGGAGATTTAGGAAACGCTGCAGTATGCAGCAGGTCCTGGTCAAGTCTTGCCGGGGGAAGTTGATAACGAGTGAGTTTAAGCAAACAAGCAATGGATTTTGAGGAGTTTCGCATCAAGGTCAAAAGCCATCTGGGTTTTGACCTTACCAGCTACAAGCCTGCCCAGTTGCAGCGCCGGCTGGAAAGCTTCATGGCCCGCAAGAGGGTTTCCGGCTACGAGGAGTATTACAGGCTTCTCAGCCGGGACGCCAACCTGCTCGATGAACTGGTCAATTACCTTACAATCAATGTAACCGAGTTCTTCAGGGATATCTCCGCCTGGCAGCAGCTGGAAAGAGAGATCCTTCCCCGGCTCGCCGCCGAATACAAGCCCTTGCGGATATGGAGCGCCGCCTGTTCTAACGGGGCCGAACCCTATTCCTTGGCAATCATGCTTAAGGAACTAGGCATCAACGGTCGGTCGATAGAAGCCACCGACATCAACGAAGAAGTTTTACAGCTTGCCGCCGCCGGGAGGTACCCGCTGTCTCTTTGCCGCAATATCAGCGCCTCTCGGATGCAAAGGTACTTTACGCAGTCCGGGGATGCGGCCGTCGTCATCCCGGAGATCCGGCGAATGGTTAACTTCCGGCGCCACGACCTTTTGAAGGACGCGATCAGCCAGGGGTACCACCTTATCGTCTGTCGGAATGTACAGATATATTTCACGCGTGAAGCCCAGCTGCGCCTGAACGAAAGGCTCGTAAAGGCGCTTGTCAATGGCGGGGTTCTTTTCATCGGGGCCAGCGAAAGTATCCTGGACTACAAGCCCCTGAGCTTGGAGAGGTTGGCCCCGTGTTTCTACCGCAAAACATAGTTTTGACAACACTCTCTTAGGCAGGAGGCGCCAAATGAAAAAAGTCATCCAAGAAGCCGACCTGGACATCCTGCGTGAAATGGGCAATATCGGTGCGGCGCACGCCGCCACGAGCCTGGCGTCTCTTTTGCAGTGCCGGGTCGACATGTCCATCCCGAGGGTCTATCTCCGTTCCATCGAGGATGCGGCGAAGGTCATCCCGGGGTCGGACAAGCCCGTGGCCTGCGTCTTCTTTTCGCTGGAGGGGGACATCCAGGGTTATATCGCCCACGTCATAAACGCGGCCGGGGTGGCCAATCTGGCCGAGCAGTTGATCGGCCCCGGCGTGCAGATAGGCACAGCTCCTGATGCAATGACCGGTTCGATGATCTCGGAAATCGGCAACGTTTTGACGGGGGCCTTCTTGAACGCCATCGCCGATATGACCGCCATGAGCATCCTGCCGTCCACGCCACTCTTCGCGTTCGACATGGTCGAGGCGATTATGGCCACGCTGCTGTCGGCGATTTGCGGGGACGCCGATCAGGTACTCCTGTTTGAAACCGTCTTGAAGAAGGAATCCGGTGACATTGACAGTCACTTATTGCTTTTGCCCGATGAGGACAGCCTGCAAAAATTATACGGTACCGCATTGAAAAGGTTTTAGACCATTATTTTAGGTTTCAGGGGGAGTGAAGGATAGTTGTCTAAGAGGGTACTTATCGTTGACGACGCGGCCTTTATGCGTATGATGCTCCGGAACATCCTTACCAAGGCCGGATACGAGATTGTCGGCGAAGCCGAGAACGGCAGGACAGCCTTGGACTTGTACAAAGAGCTGAAACCGGATGTCGTCACAATGGATATCACGATGCCCGAAATGAACGGCATCGAGGCGGTTAAGGCTCTCAAGCAGGTCGATCCCCAGGCCAGGATCGTCATGATCAGCGCCATGGGGCAGCAGGCCATGGTTATGGAAGCGGTGCAGGCGGGCGCCAAGGACTTTATCGTCAAGCCTTTCCAGCAGGACCGCGTCCTCCAGGCCATCGAAAGCGCCTTAAACCGGTAGAAAAGGAAGTCAGAGGCCAGAGGTCAGATGTCTGAACAGATGAAGGAATCGCGGATGCGATTCCGGGTTCTGACGTTAGTCAGAGGCCAGAGGTCAGATGTCCTAAAGGGTGAAATCTGTTCCCCTGGGCTCTGGTTGGTACCTTGGCCCTGAAAACAAGGTATCTGGACTTAAAAGCGGTGTGGAATTTATCCTGCGATTCGTCTTGGGGTTAGGACATTCTTTCTCCGGCCGCTGATCTAGCTGAGATTATGTAGTGAATTTCCCAGGGATCCGACTTCTGGCTTCCGACTTCAGACTTCTTTATGGGGGTGAAGGTTTGACGAAGGAGACTCTGTCCCAGGGTGAAATCGACGCCATTCTTGCCGCTTTATCCTCGGGAAAGGTCAAAATAGACGACTTTAAGGAGACAAAGAAAGAGGCGCAGTACCGTCCCTACGACTTCAGGCGGCCGAACAAGTTTTCCAAGGAGCACCTGAGGACTTTGCAGACCCTTCACGACAACTACGCCCGTATCCTTTCCAGTTTCCTTTCGGGTTATTTAAGGGCTAACGTCGTGGTACGCGTCGCCTCGGTTGACCAGTTTACTTTTGACGATTTCGTGCGCTCGGTGCCTACGCCCACGCTTTTGACGGTTTTCAGTCTCAAGCCGTTGAAGGGCATGGCCGTTGTGGAAATGAACCCGCAGTTTCTTTTCCCGGTTATCGACCTTCTTTTCGGGGGACCGGGCGAGCTGCCCAGGCGGGTGCGCGACCTGACCGATATCGAAATGGCGGTGATGCGTAAGCTGGCTGCCAAGCTTCTGGAAAACCTTGGGTTTGCCTGGAATGATGTTTACAAGGTTGAGCCGGAGATCGAATCCCTAGAGACCAAGCCCCGGCTGCACCAGATTATCTCACCGAGCGAAATCGTGGCCGTGATTACTTTTACCACCGTTGTGGGGGATGGTACGGCACGGGGGCTGATGAACCTTTGTCTTCCGCATATCACTCTCGACCCCATGCTTTCCTACCTTTCGAGCTACCGCCGTTACGAAACAAACGCCCTGCAGGCCGAAGGCGACGAAGCGGCTAGAATCCAGCAGTGGATTGAACGAGCCTCTGTCTCCTTAACGGTCGTGACGGGCGAAACGGAGATATTGGTGAGGGATTTCCTGCAGTTGCAGGTAGGCGATGTGGTGCCGATCAACAGGCGCGTTACGCAGGACCTTGATCTCCTGGTTGAGGACGTTTGCAAATTCAAGGTCCAGGCGGGGGTTTTGGGACGTTACAACGCGGTGCAGATTACATCATTCAAGGAAATGGGAGAAGCTTAATGGATAATGTCTTAAACGATGCGGAACGCGAGGCTTTGTTAGGCAAATCCGGGGGCATGGAAGGCTACCTGACGCCGGAGGAAAGCGATGCCCTGGGGGAAATCGGCAACATCTGCATGGGCTCGGCGTCCACCGCTCTTTCTATGCTGTTGAACCGGCAGGTTAAAATTACCAGCCCGAAGGTATTCGTTAGTAATAAAGAAGAGTTTCTCCGTACGTTTGAAGTTCCGCTGGTAGCCATCCAGGTGGTGTTCACTGAGGGGATTGAAGGTTTGGCCATGTTTGTGATCAAGGCTCCGGATGCGGCCGTGATCGCCGACCTGATGATGGGTAATGACGGAACCTCGCCTCCCCAGGAGCTTGGAGAGATGGAGATCAGCGCTGCGGCCGAGGCCATGAACCAGATGATCGGCAGTTCTTCCACCGCTCTGGCGTCGCTGGTCGGCCGGCCCGTCAACATCGCCCCGCCGAACGCCATCTATTTGGATGTTGACGGGTCGGCTGACGGCATCCCCTTTGATCTCAACGACCCTATGGTTGTCGTAGCCTTCAAAATGACGGTAGAGGATTTGATTTCGACTGAAATAATGAACATCATGTCCGTTCCGACGGCCAAGCAGGAGGCGGCGCTGCTCCTGAACAGCATCGGGGCGGAAGCGGGGGAAACCGTCCAGGAGAGCAGGGAGTGGGATCTCGAGCCGGCTCCCCCGCCAGGCGAGCAGGCGGCCTCGGCTGTTGAGAAGCAGCCCCGTCCTCAGGCAGGTTTACGGGAACAGCCGCCGAAAGAGAAAGAGGCTGCCGGATTTTCAACGGTGATCGAAGACGACAAGCTACGGCTTTTTATGGATATCCCCTTGAAGGTTTCGGTTATTCTCGGTCGCACCAAGCGCCCGGTGAACGAGATCCTCTCCCTTGTGCCGGGAAGTATCGTCGAGCTCTCGTCGCTTGCCGACGAACCTGTCGACGTCCTGGTCAACGACACGGTGGTGGCCAGGGGAGAAGTCGTCGTCGTCAACGAGAATTTCGGGGTGCGCATCACCAGCATCCTCAGCCCCGAAGAACGCATCAAGCATCTTCGCTCATGACAATAATTTAGAGTTGCGGCGATCAGGAATCTGTGGTATGCTGTTTCTTGCGGCTGCCGTGATCAGGGCGGCCGGCGCGTTAAGGGTTCTTGCATTCGACATCCTGACTGTGGTATATTTGATTCGTTAACATCGCGGGGTGGAGCAGCCGGTAGCTCGTCGGGCTCATAACCCGAAGGTCGTTGGTTCAAATCCAACCCCCGCAACCAATATTAAAATCAAGCCCATATAGCTCAGTAGGCAGAGCGTATCCTTGGTAAGGATAAGGTCGGCGGTTCGATCCCGCCTATGGGCTCCATTTTTTCGGCGGTGTAGCTCAGTTGGTAGAGCAAGCGGTTCATACCCGCTGCGCCGGGGGTTCGAGTCCCTCCACCGCTACCAGCGGTAACTAAGACGGCCTTGAGAGAACTCAAGGCTGTTTTATTTTTTGCGGCTCTGAGGAGAGCCCGATCCCTTTATAAAAACGTTTCTACAATAAGATTTCCGCTTGGAGATTTATCATCGTTTTTCATTGGCCAGAGAAGGAAATCGCATGCAGACCGCGAATAAACCAGTTGGCTTTCCGGGAAAAGTAAATTATAGCCAATTAACGGGCTTAAGGAGGTCTGTTTGTAAATGGCGAAAGCCAAATTTGTGCGCACCAAGCCCCACGTAAACATTGGAACCATCGGTCACGTCGACCACGGCAAAACCACCCTGACGGCGGCGATCACCCTGATCCTGTCCAAGTACGGTCAGGCCACCTACAAAAAGTATGACGAAATCGACGCGGCGCCGGAAGAAAAGGCCCGCGGCATCACCATTAACACCGCCCACGTCGAGTACGAGACCGCCAAGCGCCACTACGCGCACGTCGACTGCCCCGGGCACGCCGACTACATCAAAAACATGATCACCGGCGCGGCCCAGATGGACGGCGCCATCCTCGTCGTTTCCGCCGCCGACGGTCCCATGCCGCAGACCAGAGAGCACATCCTTCTGGCCCGCCAGGTTGCCGTGCCTTCCATCGTCGTCTTCCTGAACAAGGCCGACATGGTCGACGACCCCGAACTTCTCGAACTCGTCGAAATGGAAGTCAGGGAACTCTTGAGCAACTACGAATTTCCCGGTGACGACACGCCCGTCATCGCCGGTTCGGCTTTAAAAGCCCTTGAATGCGGCTGCGGCAAAAACGAATGCGACGCCTGCGCCCCCATCCTCAAGCTCATGGACGCCGTCGACGAATTCATTCCCACCCCCGAGCGCGACGTCGACAAGCCCTTCCTCATGCCCGTGGAAGACGTCTTCTCCATCACCGGGCGCGGCACCGTCGGCACCGGCAGGGTCGAGCGCGGCAGGGTCAAGACCGGCGACGAAGTCGAGATCGTCGGCTTCATGGAGAAACCGCGCAAGACCGTCGTGACCGGCGTGGAAATGTTCCGTAAAATCCTGGACGAAGCCGTGGCAGGCGACAACGTAGGTTTATTGCTCAGAGGCGTCGACCGCAAAGAACTCGAGCGCGGTCAAGTCCTGGCGAAGCCGGGGAGCATCAAGCCCCTCACCGAGTTTTCGGCCGAGGTTTACGTCCTAACCAAGGAAGAGGGCGGGCGGCACACCCCGTTCTTCAACGGCTACCGTCCCCAGTTTTACTTCCGGACCACCGACGTCACCGGCGTCATCAAGCTGCCGGAGGGCGTGGAGATGGTCATGCCGGGCGACAACATCCGGGTGGACATCACCTTGATCACGCCGATCGCCATCGAGGAAGGTTTGCGTTTCGCTATTCGCGAGGGCGGCCGGACCGTTGGTGCCGGTGTCGTCACGGCCGTGAAACAATAAAGCACTAAGCATTGCAGCGTTAAGTATCAGGATTATCAGAAGGAATTTGGCACAGGCCAAATTCCTTCTGTCCCCTCAATTTCCGACTTCTGACGTCTGGTGTCCGACGTCTTTCTTGACATCTCCCAACGGGTGTGGTAAAGTCAATTCGTAAATTTTGGGGGATTGGTCCTTTTTTTAGTTTTGGGAGGTGTTTTACTTATGCGCGTGGATGTTACGCTTGCCTGTTCGCAGTGCAAACGGCGTAATTATATTACGACCAAGAACAAGAAGAGCGATCCCGGCCGCATCGAACTCAAGAAGTATTGCCGGTGGTGCGGCACCCATACGCCACATAAAGAAACAAAGTAGGTCTTACAATGGCAATTGACAAGAAATCGAAGGAAGACAGCAAGGCTAAGAAGGCGCCGGTCAAGACAGACGGGAAGGCTGCAGGGAAAGACCCGCAGGAAGAACGGAAACCGAGAAAACCTTTGATCTTCAAAAAGGACAACAAGGTTTCCGCGAAAGACCCGAAGAGAGAGGTTACCTCCAATAAAAGGAAGGCTAACCTCAACTTTTTGACTGTCAGGCGCTTCTTCGAAGAGGTCGTCAGAGAGCTAAAGAAGGTTCACTGGCCCACCCGCCGCGAGGTCGTCATCTATACCTCCGTGGTGCTCGTGTCTGTAACGCTGGTCGGCATCGTCATCTGGATTTTCGATTCCATCCTCAGCCAGGTCCTGGGACTTATCATCCGCTAAAAAAGAGGTCCGAAGCCTGAGGCCGGAGGTTCGGTTTTTGCGGATTCATCGAGTCCGACGGCTGACGACCGACGACCGTTTTATTAAGGGGGTGCGAGGTCCGGGCGTTGCTATCTTACCAGCGCTCGTCCTCCGCTTTGTGAAGCAGTGGTTCGTGGTACATACCTATTCCGGGTATGAGAACAAGGTCAAGGCCAACATGGAGAAGCGCATCGAATCCATGAATATGGCCGACAAGATCTTCCGGATTGTCGTCCCCGTGGAAGACGAGATCGAGATCAAGGACGGCAAGCGTAAGATATCAAAGCGTAAGATCTTTCCTGGCTACGTCCTGGTCGAGATGATCATGTCCGATGACGCTTACCGGGTGGTGAGAAACACCCCGGGAGTGACGGGCTTTGTAGGGAGCACCGGCGTCGGGTCCAAACCCGTACCCCTGACGGAAGACGAGGCGGCGGCGATCATCAGGCAGATGGTTGGAGAGGAGCCGCGCTTTCGTATCGATGTCGCTGTCGGCGAGAAGGTGAGGGTTACCTCCGGCCCCTTTGAAAGTTTCATCGGGACCGTGGAAGAGGTAAACCACGAAAAAGGCAAGATCCGGGTGACCATCTCCATGTTCGGCCGTGAAACGCCGATTGAACTGGAGTATTTCCAGGTTGAGAAAATAGGGTAAGGAGGTGACGGTATGGCAAAAAAGGTAGCGGCAATAGTTAAGTTGCAGATTCCTGCGGGTAAGGCCACCCCGGCACCCCCGGTCGGTCCCGCACTCGGGCAGCACGGCGTTAATATCATGGCCTTTGTCAAAGAATATAACGACCGGACTGCAGCTCAGGCAGGATTGATCATTCCTGTCGAGATCACTATTTATGAAGACAGGAGCTTCAGTTTTGTAACCAAGACACCGCCGGCTTCGGTGCTGCTGAAGAAGGCGGCGGGTATCGAGACGGGTTCGGGCGAGCCCAACAAGAAAAAAGTCGGTAAGGTAACGCGTGCCAAGATTCGCGAGATTGCCGAACTGAAAATGCCCGACCTCAACGCCGCCTCTGTCGAAGCGGCCGAACGCATGATCGAGGGCACAGCCCGTAGTATGGGCATTACTATCGAAGAGTAGTAGCTTAGTTTTAAGTTGTAAGTCGTAGGACAGAAGAGAGTTCGCTTCCAGGTTGTTTTAGAACCCAACGTCCGATTTCCGAGCGACCGACCAGCGAATAGTACAGGAATTCTCGTCAGAGAATTCCTTCGAGCCCGACGACGGGCGACTGACGACTGACGACCGAATATGTGGGAGGGGTTTGGAAAACCCCGACTAACCACAAGGAGGATTTCACCAATGCCGAGACACGGTAAGAAGTATCTGGAAGCAAAGAAACAGGTCAACCGCGAAGCTGCTCTGGATCCGATGGAAGCCCTTGAAACGGTGAAGAAACTCGCTCCGGCCAAGTTTGACGAGACGGTGGAAGCGGCGGTACGGCTGGGGGTAGACCCTAGGCACGCCGACCAGCAGGTCCGCGGCGCGGTCGTTCTGCCCCACGGCACCGGGAAAACCCGTAAGGTGCTGGTTTTCGCCAAGGGCGAGAAGGCCAAGGAAGCCGAGAACGCCGGCGCCGACTTTGTGGGCGCCGAAGATCTTATCGCCCAGATCCAGGGGGGCTGGTTTGATTTCGACGTCGCCATTGCCACCCCCGATATGATGGGTATGGTTGGTAAGATCGGCCGTCTGCTGGGCCCCAGGGGCTTGATGCCCAACCCCAAGACGGGCACGGTTACTTTCGATATCGAGCGTGCGGTAAAGGAGGTCAAGGCCGGTAAGATTTCTTACCGCGTCGACAAGGCGGGTAACATCCACGCCCCGATCGGAAAGGTCTCTTTCGAGACCGAAAAGCTGTATGAAAACCTCAAGGCGTTGATGGACGCGCTGATCCGGGCCAAGCCCGCTGCTGCAAAGGGACAGTACGTCAGGGGAGTTACAGTTTCCTCCACGATGGGTCCCGGTGTCCGGATTAACGCCCTGAAGCTCACTCAGTAAAGGCTTTTACTCAAACTGAATATGAAAGCTCCAAGCTGCAGACCGCTGGTGTCAGTCGACATAATGGCTTTCAGGCCGCCAGCCGAGGCTTGTCAGGGTTATATAGGCCCCTGCCTGTCCATTGTTCTGCAGGGGCTTTCATATTTTGAATCTCAGGTTAAGGGAGGTGCAGCGATGGCGTTACGCAGGGAAGAAAAGGTTGCTCGGGTAAACAAGCTGAAGGACAAGATGTCCCGCGCCAGGGTTATGGTCCTGTCCGAGTACAGGGGTCTGAATGTTGCCGTGATGACCAGCTTGCGGCGCAAGATCCGCGAGTCCGGCGGCCAGATGCAGGTGTCCAAGAACACCCTGGCCCGGATCGCGGCGCGTGAAGTCGGCATTGAAGGTCTCGACGACAAGCTTCGCGGACCGATTGCCATCACCTACGGTTACGACGACCCGGTGACGGTGGTCAAAGCCATCACCCAGTTCCAGAAAGACTATGCCAAAACGGCGCCTTTTGAGATCATCGGCGGCGTGATCGAGGGCAAGTATGTCGACGGCACGGGGGTCAAAAGGGTCGCCGACCTGCCGCCGCGCGAGGTCTTGTTGGCCCAGGTCGTCGGTGCGATGCAGGCTCCGATCGCCGGTCTCGTCAATGTCCTGCAGGGGAATATCCGCAACTTTGTCTATGTCCTTGAGGCCGTCCGGAAGCAGAAAGCAGGCGAAGCTTAAACGTTGGATAATGTAAAATACTCTGAGGAGGTAACACATGATGTCTAAGGTAAACGAAGTCCTTGAAATCGTTAAGGGCATGACCGTTCTCGAACTCGCCGACCTGGTTAAGGCCATGGAAGAGGAATTCGGCGTTTCCGCCGCCGCGCCCGTAGCCGCCGTTGCCGCTGCCCCGGCCGCTGCCGCCGCTGCACCGGCCGCCGAGGAGGAGGAGCAGACCGAATTCGACGTCATCCTCGAGGCCGTCGGAGCCGAGAAGATCAAGGTCATCAAGGTTGTCCGCGAGATCACCGGCCTTGGCCTGAAGGAAGCCAAGGACCTGGTCGACGGCGCGCCGAAGCCCGTCAAGGAAAAGGTCAACAAGGAAGAGGCCGAGGCCATCAAGGCCAAGCTCACCGAGGTCGGCGCCAGCGTCAAGATCAAGTAGTTTGTTAAACAACCCCGCCGGAACAGCGGAAGGAACTCTTTAATACACCCCGGTTCAGCTTTCCCCGGGGTGTATTTTATCTTGACGGGGGAAATTTTATATGATAACATCATAAGGCATGTGTGCCTGCAGAATTTCTTTGGTGAACTGGGTAATAATACATGGATAGGTTTTTTGGCGAAAAAGCGAGGTAATTTTTGGTAACCTTGCTTTTAGTATTTACTTTGCAGGGGGTTGAGGGATGCCAGCCACAAAGCCAAAGGAACGTGTGGTTTTCGGTAAGCTGCGTGAGGCCCTTGACTTGCCGGACCTTGTCGCCACACAGAAAAACTCTTACCGGTGGTTCTTGGACAAGGGTCTGCGCGAGGTTTTTCAAGATATTTCCCCAATCCAAGATTTTACCGGCAACCTGGTCCTGGAGTTTCTCGACTACACTCTGGGTGAGCCGAAGTATTCGGTACAGGAGTGCAAGGACCGGGACGTAACCTATGCTGCACCGCTGCGCGTCAAAGTCCGCCTGATCAACCGTGAGACAGGCGAAGTCAAGGAACAGGACGTTTTCATGGGCGATTTTCCGCTCATGACCGACAAGGGTACCTTCATTATTAATGGCGCGGAGAGAGTGATCGTCAGCCAATTGGTTCGTTCCCCCGGTGTCTATTTCGGGGCGACCCCTGACCCCAACGGCAAACTTATCTACACCGCCACTATTATTCCCAACCGCGGGGCATGGCTTGAATTTGAAAGTGACGCTCTCGACCACATCTGGGTACGCGTCGACCGCACGCGCAAGATCCCGGTCACCGTGCTTATCCGTGCCCTGGGGTACAGTTCCAAGACGCAGATCCTGGAACTGTTCGACAACTACAAGAGCATCCAGGAAACGCTTTCCAAGGACAACACCGAGAACCAGGAAGAGGCCCTCGTCGAAATCTACAAGCGCCTGCGGCCGGGCGAGCCCCCCACGGCCGACAGCGCGCGCGCCCTTATCGAAACATTATTCTTCGATCCCAAGCGCTATGACTTGGCTCCGGTAGGGCGGTACAAGCTGTTTAAGAAGCTGAAGCACGGGGTTCTCTACCGGTATGGCGAGAACACGGCCAAAACCGAGTTTGACCCGTACCTGCGGCAGGAAGTTCCCGTGGACCGTGATTTTATCCGGGAACTGACCAAGGAAGACATCGTGGCCGCCGTCCGCTACATGATCAACCTTATGCAGGGCGAAGGCCGCGCCGACGACATCGACCACTTGGGAAACAGGCGCCTCCGTTCGGTCGGCGAGCTTCTGCAGAACCAGTTCCGTATCGGCCTGGCGCGTATGGAGCGCGTGGTCCGGGAACGCATGACGATCCAGGATGTCGAGGTCATTACACCCCAGGTTTTGATCAATATCAGGCCGGTCGTCGCCGCCATCAAGGAATTTTTCGGTTCGAGCCAGCTGTCCCAGTTCATGGACCAGACCAACCCCCTGGCCGAGCTGACCCACAAGCGGCGCCTCTCGGCGTTGGGCCCCGGAGGCCTGTCCAGGGAACGCGCCGGGTTTGAGGTCCGTGACGTCCACCATTCCCACTACGGCCGCGTCTGCCCTATTGAGACCCCTGAAGGTCCCAACATCGGCCTGATCGGCTCGCTTACCACGTACGCGCGCGTTAACGAGTTCGGCTTTATCGAGACGCCCTACCGTAAGGTGGACAAGGAAAAGGGGCGTGTCACCGACGAGATCGTCTACATGACGGCTGACGAAGAAGAGGAGTACGTGATCGGCCAGGCCAACGTCGAGCTGGACGAGGAAGGGCGTTTCCTCACCAAGACCGTCAATGCCCGTTATCGCGGGGAGATCATGGTAGCCCCCGCAGACAGGATAGACTTTGTCGACGTTTCGCCCAAGCAGGTCTTCAGCGTCGGCACCTCGCTTATCCCGTTCCTCGAACACGACGACGCCAACCGTGCCCTGATGGGCGCGAACATGCAGCGCCAGGCCGTGCCCTTGATCAACGCCGAAGCGCCGCTGATTGGGACAGGCATCGAGGCCAAGGCCGCTTACGACTCCGGCGTCGTAATCATCGCGGACAACGACGGAGTTGTCGAACGCGTCACGGCCACCACCATCAAGATCCGGACGGACAGCGGCAACGTCGACACCTACCGCCTGATGAAGTTCGCCCGTTCCAACCAGGGAACGTGCCTGAACCAGAAGCCGATCGTGCACGCCAACCAGCGCGTCAGGAAAGGCCAGGTGATCGCGGACGGCCCGTGCACCGACCACGGCGAACTCGCCCTGGGACGAAACGTGCTGGTGGCCTTCATGCCCTGGGAGGGCTACAACTACGAGGACGCCATCCTGGTCAGTGAAAAGCTGTCTAAAGAAGATATGTACACCTCGATTCACATCGAGGAATACGAATGCGACGCCCGTGACACCAAGCTGGGTCCCGAAGAAATCACCAGGGACATCCCCAACGTCGGCGAGGAGGCCCTCAAGGACCTGGACGAGCGAGGCATTATCCGCGTGGGCGCCGAGGTGCGTCCGGGGGATATCCTGGTCGGTAAGGTGACCCCCAAGGGCGAAACCGAACTGACGGCGGAGGAGCGTCTCTTACGGGCCATCTTCGGGGAAAAGGCCCGCGAGGTGCGCGACACCAGCCTGCGCGTCCCCCACGGGGAGTCGGGCAAGGTCGTCGACGTCAAGGTTTTCTCGCGGGAGAACGGCGACGAGCTGCCGCCCGGCGTCAACCAGCTTGTGCGAGTCTACGTGGCCCAAAAACGCAAGCTTTCTGAGGGCGATAAGATGGCCGGCCGTCACGGCAACAAGGGCGTCATCGCCCGCATTATGCCCGAAGAGGATATGCCCTTCCTGCCTGACGGTACGCCGGTCGACATTGTGCTGAACCCGCTGGGCGTGCCCTCCCGCATGAACATCGGGCAGGTGCTGGAAGCCCACCTCGGCTGGGCCGCCCATGCCCTGGGTTACAATATCGCCACGCCGGTCTTCAACGGCGCCGTGGAGTCGGACATCAAAGAGACCCTCCAGCGCGTGGGTCTTCCCCCCGAGGGCAAGATCACCCTTTATGACGGGCGAACGGGCGAGGCTTTCGACAACCCCATCACGGTGGGGTACCTCTACATGCTCAAGCTGGCCCACCTTGTTGACGACAAGATTCACGCCCGTTCCACCGGGCCGTACTCGCTGGTTACGCAGCAGCCGCTGGGCGGCAAGGCGCAGTTCGGCGGCCAGAGGTTCGGCGAGATGGAGGTCTGGGCGCTGGAGGCCTACGGCGCCGCCTATACCTTGCAGGAGATCCTGACGGTGAAATCGGACGATGTCGTCGGGCGTGTTAGGACGTACGAAGCCATCGTTAAGGGCGAAAACGTGCCTGAACCGGGCGTTCCGGAATCCTTCAAGGTCCTCATCAAGGAGCTGCAGAGCCTGGCCCTGGACGTCAAGGTCTTGGCCGAAGACGACCGCGAGGTGGAAATCCGCGAGGTCGAGGAGGACATCGCCGAGACCAGCAAGGAGCTCGACTTTGATTTCCGCGGCGTGGCCGAGCCTGACGGGGCGGCCGGCGAGGATGAGGACGACGCCGGCGAGGACCTTGATCTCGGCGTGGACGCCGGCGAGGAGGAAGAGGACGAAGAAACCTACGATGAACTCAGGGAATACGGTGAAGACAACGAGAACCCCGAAGACGAAGAAGACTTGGACGAGGGGGCGTTAGACGAATTGGAGGAGGGCGAAGCCGAGGATGACGATATCCCTCTAGAAGACGACGAACGATATTAGGAGGGAGCGCACGTGCCGGAACTCACCAATTTTGATCGTATCCGCATCGGATTAGCTTCACCTGAACATATCCGCGCCTGGTCGCATGGCGAGGTTAAGAAGCCTGAGACAATCAATTACCGGACCCTGAAGCCCGAACGGGACGGGCTCTTTTGCGAGCGCATTTTCGGTCCCACCAGGGACTGGGAGTGTCACTGCGGCAAATACAAGCGTGTGCGTTACAAAGGCGTCATCTGCGACCGCTGCGGGGTGGAGGTCACCCGTTCAAGGGTCAGGCGCGAGCGTCTCGGGCACATCGAACTGGCGGCGCCGGTTTCGCACATTTGGTACTTCAAGGGCATCCCTTCGCGGATGGGCCTTTTGCTGGATATGTCCCCGCGCGCCCTGGAGAAGGTTTTGTATTTTGTTTCTTACATTGTCACCGATCCTGGGGACACCCCTCTGATCAAGAAACAACTACTGACCGAGCAGGAATACCGGGAGTATCGCGAAAAGTACGGCAATGCCTTCAAGGCGGGCATGGGCGCCGAGGCCATCAAGTCGCTCCTCCAGGAGATCGATTTACAGACCCTGGCCCAGGAACTGCGCCAGGAGATCCGCGACGTGACTGGCCAAAGGCGGATCAGGGCCATTCGCCGCCTGGAAGTGGTCGAGGCTTTCCGGAAGTCGCACAACCGCCCCGAGTGGATGATCCTGGATGTTCTTCCTGTCATCCCGCCGGAGCTCAGGCCTATGGTCCAGCTGGACGGCGGCCGGTTTGCCACGTCCGACCTCAACGACCTGTACCGGAGGGTCATTAACCGCAACAACCGCCTGAAGAGACTACTCGAGCTCGGCGCCCCGGACATCATCGTCCGCAACGAAAAGCGCATGCTCCAGGAGGCGGTTGACGCCCTGATTGACAACGGCCGGCGCGGCCGGCCGGTTACCGGGCCCGGGAACCGGCCCTTGAAATCCCTCTCCGACATGCTCAAAGGCAAGCAGGGCCGCTTCCGCCAGAACCTCCTGGGCAAGCGCGTGGACTATTCCGGCCGTTCGGTTATCGTCGTCGGCCCGACGCTCAAGCTGCACCAGTGCGGCCTGCCGAAGGAAATGGCCCTCGAACTGTTCAAGCCTTTTGTTATGAAGCGCCTTGTCGCCAGCGGCCTGGCCCACAACATCAAGAGCGCCAAGCGTATGGTGGAACGCGTGCGGCCCGAGGTATGGGACGTCCTGGAAGAGGTCATCAAGGACCACCCGGTGCTGTTGAACCGTGCCCCGACTTTGCACCGCCTGGGTATCCAGGCTTTTGAGCCGGTCCTGGTCGAGGGGCGGGCCATCCAGATCCACCCTATGGTTTGTACAGCCTACAACGCCGACTTTGACGGCGACCAGATGGCCGTGCACGTTCCCCTGTCGGCCGAGGCCCAGGCAGAGGCGCGCCTTTTGATGCTCTCAACCAACAACATCCTCAATCCCAAGGACGGGCGACCGGTAACCGTGCCCACGCAGGATATGGTCCTGGGCATCTATTACTTGACCATTGAAAGACCCGGCGCGTCCGGTGAGGGCAAGGCGTTCAAGGATCCTGAGGAAGCCGTGCTGGCTTACGACAGCGGCGCGGTATCCCTGCAAGCCAGGGTGAGGGTGCGGATGCCCGACGATGAAACCGTGAACTACGACGTGCGCGGGCAGATGCTCGAAACCACCGTGGGCAGGATCATCTTCAATTCCATCCTTCCCAAGGACCTTCCGTACATCAACAAGATCGCCGACAAGAAGGTCCTGGCCAAGGTTGTCGACAAGTGTTACCGTAAGCTGGGATATGCTGAAACCGCCGAATTTCTCGACGGCGTCAAGTCGTTGGGCTTCCGCTTCGCGACCCGCGCGGGGATGACCATCGGCGTCGAAGACATCGTGATCCCCGAGAAGAAGAGCCGGATTCTGCAGGAAACCGAGAAACGCGTGGAGACCGTCGAGGAGCAGTTCCGCCGCGGCTTAATTACGGCCGACGAGCGCTACCGCAAGGTCATCGGCGCCTGGAACGAGGCCACCGAGACTGTGACGAAGGAACTCCTGGACACGCTTGACCGCTTCAACCCAGTTTACATGATGGCCACCTCGGGCGCCCGCGGCAACATCCAGCAGATCAGGCAGCTCGCCGGCATGCGCGGATTGATGGCCGACCCTTCCGGCCGGATCATCGACCTGCCGATCAAGGCCAGTTTCCGGGAGGGCCTTACCGTGCTGGAATACTTCATTTCCACGCACGGCGCCCGCAAGGGCCTGGCCGACACCGCCCTGCGCACCGCCGACTCCGGTTACCTGACGCGGCGGCTGGTCGACGTCGCGCAGGACGTCATCGTGCGCGAGGATGACTGCGGGACCGACGACTACATCGTGGTTTCCGAAATCAAGGACGGCTCGGAGGTCATCGAGCCTCTGGAAGACCGTATTATCGGCCGGTTTGCGGCGGAAGACATCGTCCATCCCGAGACCGGCAAGGTTATCGTACGAAAGAACGAAGAGATCAAGGACGACGCCGGCGAGCTGATCGTCAGCCTAGGCATCAAAAAGGTCAAGGTCCGTTCGTCCGTGACCTGCAAGACCCGCCACGGCGTCTGTCGCAAGTGCTATGGCCGTAACCTGGCCACCGGATACATCGTCGATATCGGCGAGGCTGTCGGCACGATTGCCGCCCAGTCGATCGGCGAACCCGGAACCCAGCTCACGATGCGCACCTTCCATACCGGCGGCGTCGCCGGCGAGGACATTACGCAGGGTCTGCCGCGCGTCGAGGAGCTTTTCGAAGCCCGGAGGCCCAAGGGGCAGGCCGTGGTCGCCGAGATCGGCGGGACGGTGGAGGTCCGCGAGCAGAAAGGGCGACGTGAGATCGAGATTACGAGCGCCAACGGCGAACGCATGCAGTACGCCGTTCCTTACGGGGCTCGCTTGAAGGTCAAGAGCGGGGACAGCGTCGAGGCCGGCGACGAGCTTACCGAGGGTTCGGTAAACCCGCACGACTTGCTGAAGATTAAAGGACCGTGGGCCGTCCAGCTCTACCTGCTCCAGGAAGTGCAGAGGGTTTACCGGATGCAGGGCGTCGACATCAACGACAAGCATATCGAAATCGTGATCCGCCAGATGTTGCGCAAGGTTAAGGTCGAAGACGCTGGGGACACCGAGTTCCTGCCGGGCGGCCTGGTCGATATCCTGGACCTGGAGGAAGAGAACGCGCGCGTCGTAGCGAGGGGAGGCCGGCCCGCGACGACCAAGCCGGTGCTGTTGGGCATCACCAAGGCTTCGCTGGCCACCGACTCCTTCCTGTCGGCGGCTTCGTTCCAGGAGACGACCAGGGTGCTTACCGAGGCGGCGATCAAGGGTAAGGTCGACCCCCTGATCGGCCTGAAGGAAAACGTCATCATCGGCAAGCTTATTCCCGCGGGTACGGGCATGACGCGCTATCGCAACCTGGAGGTGATGGCGGAATCCGACGAGTTGCAAATTC
This sequence comes from Desulforudis sp. DRI-14, assembly GCF_052618305.1. Next base: position 23,498 of record NZ_JBQXEZ010000003.1, read on the forward strand.
CGCAGTAATAAGTTGACAAACGGAGTTCCACGGTGCTATTATTTTTAAGTGCGTGAATCTTGGAGGGAGGATTTGCCGTGCCCTTCGAGAGGCTTACAACCGCGTGTCGTAAAACTGTGGGAACCAAACAAACCTTAAAAGCGGTGCAGCGTGGGCAAGCGAAAGTCGTATTTGTGGCCCAGGACGCCGAGGCACATGTAAGTGTTCCGCTGATTCAGGCCTGCCAGGTAAAAGGTATCCCAATCGTCGAGGTGCCGACGATGAGGGAACTGGGCAAACTCTGCGGGATTCTTGTAAACTGTGCTTCAGCGGCGGTCATAGAAGATTAGTAATCTTGCCCCTTACCAAACATGTAAGGGGCATATTTATCAGTCCCAATCTTGTATGGAGGAGGTGGAAGGATGCCGACTATCAACCAGCTTGTGCGTAAAGGGAGAGAAACCATCGCGCAGAAATCCGCTTCTCCGGCGCTGAAGGAATGCCCGCAGAAGCGCGGGGTCTGCACGCGCGTTTATACGACCACACCCAAGAAGCCCAATTCAGCGCTGCGTAAGGTGGCCCGTGTCCGTTTGACCAACGGGTACGAAGTGACCAGCTACATCCCTGGTATCGGGCACAATCTGCAGGAGCACTCGGTTGTACTGGTACGCGGGGGCAGAGTCAAGGACCTCCCCGGCGTGCGCTACCACATCGTGCGCGGGGCGCTGGACGCCGCCGGCGTACAGAACCGCAACCAGGGACGTTCGAAGTACGGAGCAAAGAGGCCCAAGAAATAAGGGGGGAAACATGTGCCGCGCAGAGGACCCATCGGCAAGCGTGACGTCCTTCCGGACCCCGTACACGGCAGCAAGAGGGTTACCAAGCTGATCAACCAGATCATGCTGGACGGGGAGAAAAGCGTTGCCGAATCGATAGTCTACGGCGCCTTCGACGAGATCCGCGAGAAGACGGGTAAGGATCCGCTTGAGGTTTTTGAACAGGCGATGAAGAATGTCATGCCGATCGTTGAGACGCGTCCCCGCCGTGTCGGCGGCGCCAACTACCAGGTTCCGGTCGAGGTTCGCCCGGAGCGCAAGCAGACCCTGGCTGTCCGTTGGATCACCAATTTCGCGAGGGCGCGCGGCGGCAAGACCATGCGGGAGAAGCTCGCCGCCGAGATCTTGGATGCCGCCAACGGGACGGGCGGATCGGTTAAGAAGAAGGAAGACACCCACAAGATGGCCGAAGCCAACAAGGCTTTCGCGCACTACAGATGGTAGGCGTAATATTTTAGGAGGTTTTGGGTAATGGGGCGCCCGTGGCCGCTTGAACGGACACGCAACATAGGTATAATGGCGCATATCGATGCCGGCAAGACGACGACCACCGAGCGCATCCTGTTTTACACCGGCAAGGTGCACAGGATCGGCGAAGTCGACGACGGCGCCGCGACCATGGACTGGATGGTCCAGGAGCAGGAACGGGGTATCACGATCACCTCGGCGGCGACGACGTGCTTCTGGCGTGATCACCGCATCAACATTATCGATACGCCAGGGCACGTGGACTTTACGATCGAGGTAGAGCGCTCGCTGCGCGTCCTTGACGGCGCTGTGGCCGTGTTTTGTTCTGTCGGCGGGGTTGAGCCCCAGTCCGAGACTGTTTGGCGGCAGGCCGACAAGTATGGCGTGCCGCGTATTTGTTACGTCAATAAGATGGACCGCATCGGAGCCGATTTCTTCGAGGTGCTCAAAGCCATCCGCGAAAAACTCGGGGCCAACCCGGTGGCCATCCAGCTGCCGATCGGTGCGGAGGACCGCTTCCGGGGGATTATCGACCTGGTCGACAACAAGGCTCTTTTCTATGACGACGACCTGGGCAAGAAGATAAGGGTGACCGAGATCCCCGCGGAAATGGCCGAGCTTGCCGCCGAGTACCGCGAGAAGATGCTCGAAGCGGCCGCCGAGGCCGACGAGGAATTGATGGCCAAATACCTCGACGGCGGGGAACTCTCCGTGGACGAGATCAAGGCGGGCCTGCGCAAGGCCACGGTGACGGTAAGCATCGTCCCCGTGCTCTGCGGATCGTCGTTTAAGAATAAGGGCGTACAGCCTTTGCTTGACGCCATCGTCGACTACCTGCCCGCCCCCACGGACGTGGCCGAAATCGTCGGCGTGGTGCCGGACACCGGTAAAGAAGAGAGAAGAAGGACCAGCGATGACGAGTCTTTCGCCGCCCTGGCCTTTAAGATCATGGTTGATCCCTATGTCGGGAAGCTGACCTTTTTCAGGGTTTATTCCGGCACCTTGAAATCCGGATCTTATATTTATAACTCGTCCAAGGGCAGGAAAGAGCGGATCGGCCGCCTCCTTTACATGCACGCCAACCAGAGCGTCGACGTGGACGCCGTATATGCCGGCGATATCGTCGGGGCTGTCGGACTTAAGTTTACGACGACCGGCGATACTCTATGTGAGGAAAGTAAACCCATCATCCTCGAGGCCATGGATTTCCCGGAACCCGTCATTTCGGTCGCCATCGAGCCGAAGACCAAGGCCGATCAGGATAAGATGGGCATCGCCCTGCAGCGTCTGTCTGAGGAAGACCCCACCTTTAGGGTCTGGACCGACGAGGAAACGGGGCAGACTATCGTCGCGGGAATGGGCGAGCTCCACCTGGAGATCATCGTGGACCGGCTCCTGAGGGAGTTTAAAGTCCAGGCTAACGTGGGACGCGTCCAGGTTGCCTATAAGGAAACGGTAACCAGGACCGTCAGAGCTGAAGGAAAGTTCATCAGGCAGTCGGGCGGACGCGGGCAATACGGCCACGTCGTCCTGCAGGTGGAACCGCTGGAGCGGGGAGCCGGCTTTGTCTTCGAAAACAAGGTCGTCGGCGGGGTGGTACCCAAGGAGTACGTCCCGGGCGTCGAGGCCGGGGTAAGGGAAGCCCTGAACAGCGGAGCATTGTCCGGGTATCCGGTGATCGACGTTAAGGTTATCCTCCTCGACGGCTCTTATCACGCCGTCGACTCGTCCGAAATGGCTTTTAAGATTGCGGCTTCGATGGGCTTCAAAAAGGCGGTTGAGGAAGCGAAACCCGTCCTTCTGGAGCCGGTAATGAAAGTCGAGGTCGTCGTTCCCGAGGAGTATACCGGGGATGTCATCAGCGACCTCAATGCCCGCAGGGGGCACATTGACGAAATGGAAATGAGGGGCAGGCTGAGAGTGGTGCAGGCGAAAGTGCCGCTGGCCGAGATGTTCGGTTACGCTACCGATATGCGTTCCCGGACGCAGGGCCGCGGAACTTACACAATGCAGTTTTCCCACTATGCGGAGGTGCCCCCGAACATTGCCGAAAAGATTATGAAGCATTACTAATACCGGGTAGTGCAAGAGTTTCTAAAACTCTCAAAAATAAACCTAAACCAAGATTAAGGAGGAAGACCCATGGCGAAAGCCAAATTTGTGCGCACCAAGCCCCACGTAAACATTGGAACCATCGGTCACGTCGACCACGGCAAAACCACCCTGACGGCGGCGATCACCCTGATCCTGTCCAAGTACGGTCAGGCCACCTACAAAAAGTATGACGAAATCGACGCGGCGCCGGAAGAAAAGGCCCGCGGCATCACCATTAACACCGCCCACGTCGAGTACGAGACCGCCAAGCGCCACTACGCGCACGTCGACTGCCCCGGGCACGCCGACTACATCAAAAACATGATCACCGGCGCGGCCCAGATGGACGGCGCCATCCTCGTCGTTTCCGCCGCCGACGGTCCCATGCCGCAGACCAGAGAGCACATCCTTCTGGCCCGCCAGGTTGCCGTGCCTTCCATCGTCGTCTTCCTGAACAAGGCCGACATGGTCGACGACCCCGAACTTCTCGAACTCGTCGAAATGGAAGTCAGGGAACTCTTGAGCAACTACGAATTTCCCGGTGACGACACGCCCGTCATCGCCGGTTCGGCTTTAAAAGCCCTTGAATGCGGCTGCGGCAAAAACGAATGCGACGCCTGCGCCCCCATCCTCAAGCTCATGGACGCCGTCGACGAATTCATTCCCACCCCCGAGCGCGACGTCGACAAGCCCTTCCTCATGCCCGTGGAAGACGTCTTCTCCATCACCGGGCGCGGCACCGTCGGCACCGGCAGGGTCGAGCGCGGCAGGGTCAAGACCGGCGACGAAGTCGAGATCGTCGGCTTCATGGAGAAACCGCGCAAGACCGTCGTGACCGGCGTGGAAATGTTCCGTAAAATCCTGGACGAAGCCGTGGCAGGCGACAACGTAGGTTTGTTGCTCAGAGGCGTCGACCGCAAAGAACTCGAGCGCGGTCAAGTCCTGGCGAAGCCAGGGAGCATCAAGCCCCTCACCGAGTTTTCGGCCGAGGTTTACGTCCTAACCAAGGAAGAGGGCGGGCGGCACACCCCGTTCTTCAACGGCTACCGTCCCCAGTTTTACTTCCGGACCACCGACGTCACCGGCGTCATCAAGCTGCCGGAGGGCGTGGAGATGGTCATGCCGGGCGACAACATCCGGGTGGACATCACCTTGATCACGCCGATCGCCATCGAGGAAGGTTTGCGTTTCGCTATTCGCGAGGGCGGCCGGACCGTTGGTGCCGGTGTCGTCACGGCCGTCAAGGCATAGGAGGGATACGATGCCCAGACAGAAAATCCGGATCCGCCTGAAGGCTTTCGACCACGGCATGCTGGACCAGTCCGCGGCGAAGATCGTTGAAACGGCCAAGCGTACCGGAGCGAGCGTGGCCGGTCCCATCCCGCTGCCGACCGAAAAGAGCATCTACACGATTCTCCGGTCGCCGCATAAGGATAAGGACTCGCGGGAGCAGTTCGAAATCCGGACCCACAAGCGCTTGATCGACATTCTCGAACCGACGCCGAAGACGGTTGACGCTTTGATGCGCCTGGACCTGCCCGCCGGCGTTGACATCGAGATCAAGCTGTAACGCAGCAGGCGCTGCGCGCCTGCTTGGCAGTAAGCGATAGGCGTTAGGCATTAAGACTTAAGCAACCACGGGTCTGGCCTGAGACTGTTCTAACGCTTAGTGCTCAGTGCTTAATGCCATTGTTTGGAGGTGTAAAGATGGCCAAGGGAATTCTCGGGCGTAAGCTCGGGATGACGCAGCTCTTCACTCCGGAAGGGCTGGTGGTCCCCGTGACTTTGATAGAAGCGGGCCCCTGTACCGTCGTACAGAAGAAAACGGTTGACCGTGATGGCTACAACGCCATCCAGATCGGCTGGGGCGAGGTGCGCGAAAAAAAGGTCACCAAGCCTGTCCGCGGGCACTTTGCCAAGGCCGGGGTCAAGCCGAAGAAGTACCTGCGCGAGCTGCGGGTCAATGACGTAATAGAGTACAAGATCGGCCAGGAGATAAAGTGCGACATCTTCAACGCCGGCGAAATGGTCGACGTTACCGGGACTAGCAAGGGCCGCGGGTTTGCCGGAGGTATTAAAAGACATGGTTTCCACCGCGGGCCGATGGGGCACGGCTCCAAGTATCACCGCCGGCCCGGCTCGGCGGCGGCCAAAGGCCCGGCCCGTATTTTCAAGGGTCGCAAGATGCCCGGCCATTACGGTGTGGAAAGAGTCACCGTGCAGAATCTCGAGGTTGTCAAGGTTGATCCGGAGCGCAACCTTCTGGCTGTAAAAGGTGCGATTCCCGGCCCTGCCAACGGCCTGGTTTTTGTGCAGAAAGCCGTTAAGAACAGGTAAGGGAGAATTTTCGTTTTTTAATGGCATCCAAGGAAAGGAGGAGCGGTCGTGCCTACAGTAGCAGTCGTTAACACCAACGGCGAACGGGTGGGCGAGATCGAGCTGAGCGAAGATATCTTCGGGCAGCCCGTCAACGAGGCGGTTCTGCACGAGGTGGTCGTGATGCACCTCGCCAACCGGCGCCGCGGGACACACGATACCAAGACCAGGGCCGAAGTCAGGGGCGGCGGAAGAAAACCCTGGCGCCAGAAAGGCACCGGTCGGGCGCGTCACGGTAGCATTCGCTCGCCCATCTGGCGGGGCGGCGGCATCGTCTTCGGCCCGCACCCGCGTGATTATAGCTACAGCGTACCGAAGAAAGTCAAGCGGGTGGCCCTTAAGTCCGCCCTTTCGGCTAAGGTTAAAGAGGGGAAGCTTATCGTCCTCGATACGTTGACCCTGGCTGAGCCCAAGACCAGAGAAATGATCGGCGTCATCGACAACCTCAAGGTTAACGGCGGCGCGTTGTTTGTGACCGCCGAACGGGACCTCAACGTGGAAAAGTCGACGCGCAACATCCCTGGTTTCAAGTCGTTAGAAGCGCGGCAGCTAAACGTCTACGACCTCCTGGATCACGACAACCTGGTGTTGACCAGGGACGCCGTGGCCCGCGTCGAGGAGGTGCTGGCATAATGAAGTACCCGTACGATATCCTGCGGAAGCCGCTGGTGACCGAGAAATCCATGTCGCTGACCGGGGAGAACAAGTACTCCTTCCTGGTCGATCCGAAGGCGAACAAGACCGAGATCAAACGCGCCGTTGAAGAGATCTTCAAGGTCAAGGTCGTGAAGGTCAATACCATGCGGCAGGTCGGCAAGGCCAGGCGCCGGCGCAACATCGTCGGCTACACGCCGGAGGTCAAGAAGGCCATTGTGACCCTTCGCGCGGGCGACAAGATCGAATTCTTTGAAGGCGTATAGGTAAGGAGGGAAACACGTGGCGACTAAGAAATTCAAACCCACCTCCCCAGGACGCCGATTTGTGACCGTTTCCGACTTTGCGGAAATCACGGCCGCCGAACCGGAAAAGTCGCTGGTCCAACCCTTGAAGAGGACCGGCGGGCGCAACACCCAGGGGCGGCTGACCGTCCGCCACCAGGGAGGCGGGCACAAGCGCAAGTACCGAATTATCGACTTTAAGCGCGATAAGGACGGTATCCCGGCCAAGGTCGTAAGCATTGAGTACGACCCCAACCGCTCGGCCAACATCGCCCTGGTCAGCTATGCCGACGGCGAGAAGCGCTACATCCTGGCCCCGGTCGGTCTGCAGGTCGGGCAGACGATCGTCTCCGGCCCGGACGCCGACATCAAGGTGGGGAACGCTCTCCCGCTGCGCAACATCCCGGCCGGCACGCTCATCCACAACCTTGAGTATTATCCGGGCCAGGGAGCCAAGGTCGTCCGTTCCGCCGGCGGCGCGGCGCAGCTGATGGCCAAGGAAGGCGATTACGCCCACGTGCGCTTGCCGTCGGGCGAGGTCCGGCTGTTCAGCATGGACTGCAAGGCTACCATCGGCCAAGTCGGCAACCTCGAGCATGAGAACATCACGGTCGGCAAGGCGGGCCGCAACAGGTGGCTCGGTATTCGCCCGACCGTCCGCGGTGTCGTGATGAATCCGGTCGACCACCCGCACGGCGGCGGCGAGGGCCGCTCACCGATCGGGCGGGCGCCGGTGACGCCTTGGGGTAAACCGGCACTCGGCGCCAAGACACGGAAGAAGAACAAGCCCAGCGATAAGCTGATTGTTAAGCGGCGTTCGAAGTAAGAAAGGGGGTATACCATGGGTCGCTCACTGAAGAAGGGGCCTTACTGCAGTCCCAGGCTTCTGGTCCGTATCGAAGAAATGAACGCCAGGAACGAAAAGAGGGTTCTGAAGACCTGGTCCCGGCGGTCGACCATCTTCCCCCAGATGATCGGCCATACCATCGCTGTCTATGACGGCCGTAAGCATGTTCCTATTTACATTACGGAAGAAATGGTAGGACACAAGCTCGGCGAGTTTGCACCGACCCGTACCTTTAGAGGGCACGGGCATCACACCGAAAGATCCACGGCGCTGAAATAAGGGGGGTTCATCGTGGAAGCAAGAGCAGTAGCCAAGTACATCCGGCTCTCTCCCCGCAAGGTCCGTGAGGTTGTGGATCTGGTGCGCGGGAAGCAGGTGGACGAAGCGCTGAGCGTCCTCAAGTTCGTACCCAACAGAGGGGCTCAGGCCGTCGCCAAGGTTATCAAGTCTGCAGCGGCCAATGCCGAGAACAATCTGGAGATGGACCGTGGGGACCTCCGGATCGTGAAGGCCGTTGTCGATCAGGGTCCCACGCTCAAACGCATGCAGCCTCGTGCCTACGGCAGGGCCAATATCAGGCGGGTCCGCACCAGCCATATCACCGTCGTCGTCAGCGACGGAAAGGAGGGATAGGCGAATGGGGCAGAAGGTTGACCCGCGGGGGTTAAGACTGGGTATCGTCCGCGACTGGGACGCCAAGTGGTACGCGGATAAAAAGAATTTTTCCGATCTGCTTCTGGAAGACGTCAAGATCAGGAATTACATCAAGAAGAAGCTCTTTCCGGCGGGGATCGCCCGGGTTCAGATCGAACGGACGGCAAACCGGCTGCGCATAGGCATTCATACCGCCAAGCCGGGCATCGTCATCGGCCGCGGCGGGACCGAGGTCGAGGTCCTGCGCAAGGAACTCGAAGCGATGACCGGGCGGCAGGTGAATATCAATATCGTCGAGGTCAAGGTTCCGGAACTGGACGCCCAGCTCGTCGCCGAGAACGTGGCCGGCCAGATTGAAAGGCGTGTGGCTTTCCGCCGGGCGATGAAACAGATCGTCGGCCGGGCGATGAAGATGGGCGCCAAGGGCATCAAGGTTCAGGTCAGCGGCCGGCTGGCCGGAGCCGAAATTGCCCGCTCCGAATGGTACAGCGAAGGGAAGGTGCCGCTGCACACCCTGCGTGCCGACATCGACTACGGCATTGCCGAAGCCAAGACGACGCACGGCAAGATCGGCGTCAAGGTTTGGATTTACAAGGGAGAGGTTTTACCTGAAAAGGCTCCTCGCGAAGGAGGCAAGTAACCAATGTTGATGCCCAAAAGAGTGAAGTACCGCAGGCAGCATCGCCCCGACCTCGGGGGCCGGGCCAAGGCCGGTACCGAAATCGAGTACGGCGAGTTTGGCCTGCAGGCCACGGACGCTGCCTGGATAACGTCGCGACAGATTGAGGCGGCGCGTATCGCGATGACCCGGCACGCCAAGCGCGGCGGCAAGGTCTGGATCCGCATCTTTCCGGACCGTCCCATCACCAAGAAGCCTGCCGAAACCCGCATGGGGAGCGGCAAGGGTTCTCCGGAATACTGGGTTGCCGTAGCCAAACCGGGGCGCATCCTGTTTGAAATCGCGGGTGTCCCCGAGGAGACAGCCAGGGAGGCCCTGCGCCTCGCTTCGCACAAGCTGCCGTGCGGCACAAAAATTGTGAAACGTGAGGAAGTAGGTGAAGCCCGTGGCGAAAGTTCGTGAACTCTTTGAGATGACCGATGCTGAACTGAGAAAGAAGCTGGCCGATTCCAAGGAGGAACTTTTCCGGCTTCGCTTTCAGATGGCAACGGGGCAGCTCGATAACCCGATGCGGCTAAAGGAAGTCCGCCGCCGGATTGCCCGTTTGAACACCATCATGCGGGAAAGAGAACTGGGGATTAAGCGGGCGTAAGGAGGGATTGACGTGGAACAGCGTGCTTTACGCAAGACCCGGACTGGTACCGTGGTCAGCAACAAGATGGATAAATCAGTCGTCGTCGCCGTGGAGACTCTCGTCCGGCACCCCCTTTACGGGCGTATCGTCCGCCGGACCAAGAAATTCATGGCGCATGACGAGAAAAACGAATGCCAGATCGGTGACAAGGTCAAGATCGCCGAGACCCGTCCGTTGTCCGCGAGAAAGAGATGGCGCGTGGTTGAAATTCTGAAGCGGGCTCAAGCCTAAGCAAGGGAGGTGTAGGCCTTGATCCAGGTGCAAACAATGCTCAACACCGCCGACAATACCGGGGCCAAAAAGTTGATGTGCATCCGTATTCTGGGTGCAAGCTTCCGGCGCTACGCCTCCGTAGGGGATATCATCGTCGCGTCGGTTAAAGAAGCGGTACCCGGCGGCGTGGTGAAGAAGGGCGATGTTGTCAAGGCCGTTATCGTCCGGACGAAGAAGGAGCTGCGGCGCCCGGACGGCTCATATATCAAGTTTGACGAGAACGCAGCGGTAATCATCAAGGACGACAAGACTCCGCGTGGGACCCGTATTTTTGGACCGGTCGCCCGGGAATTACGCGAGAAGGACTTCATGAAGATCGTGTCCCTGGCGCCTGAGGTGCTCTAATCCGTAAAAGGATTCCTCAGGTTACCGCAGCGCGGTTGGTAAGGGAGGTTAACAGGATGGGAGACAACAAGATCCACGTTCGCAAGGGCGACACCGTGCTGGTCATTACCGGTAAGGACGCCGGCAAACGGGGCAAGGTGGTTTCCGTTGAGCCTAAGAGACAGCGTGTTGTTGTTGAAGGGGTCAACATCGTCAAGCGGCACACCAGACCGACCAGGAGCGTGCCACAGGGGGGAATCAAGGAAAAGGAAGCCCCTGTCCACGTTTCCAACGTGATGCTCCTGTGCTCCAAGTGCCATCGGCCTACCCGCGCGGCCAGGCGTGTGCTGGAAGATGGCACGAAAGTCCGTGTGTGCAAGCACTGCGGGGAAGTCCAGGGTTAACCCGGACGTTGCGCCCGCTGCACGAGCAGGTCTGGAAAGGGGGCTTGGATAGTGGCAAGGCTAAAGCAGAAGTACCTGGAAGAAGTCGTGCCGGCCATGAAGGAAAAGTTCGGCTACCGCAACGTAATGCAGGTGCCGAAGCTGGAAAAGGTCGTGATCAATATCGGTCTTGGGGAAGCCATCCAGAACGCCAAGGCCATTGACGCCGCGATAAATGATCTCAAGACCATTACCGGGCAGCGCCCCGTCGTCACCAAGGCCAAGAAGTCGGTAGCCGCCTTCAAGGTCCGTGAGGGGATGCAGATCGGGGTCAAGGTCACCTTGCGCGGCAGCCGGATGTACGACTTCGTCGACAAGCTGTTCAACGTGGCGCTGCCGCGCGTGAGGGACTTCCGGGGCATTCCGTCCAGGGCCTTCGACGGTCGCGGGAACTACACCCTCGGCATCAAGGAACAGCTGATCTTTCCCGAAATCGAGTACGACAAGGTCGACAAGGTCCGTGGCATGGATATCACACTCGTGACCACGGCCAAGACCGACGAAGAAGCGCGTGAACTATTACGGCTGATGGGAGCACCCTTTCAACCCCATTAAAGGAGGGTAGAACGTGGCCAAAAAATCTCTGATCGCCAAGCAAAAGCGGACTCCGAAGTTCCGTGTTCGCGAATATCACCGCTGTAAACTCTGCGGCAGGCCCCGTGCCTATATGCGTAAGTTTGGCATCTGCCGCATCTGCTTCCGCGAGCTTTCCTACAAGGGGCAGATTCCGGGGATCCGTAAGGCCAGCTGGTAAGGAGGTAGCGACAATGTTGACGGATCCGATTGCGGATTTTCTGACGCGCATCCGGAATGCCAACACCGTCTACCATGAAACCTGTGAGATTCCCGCGTCCGGTATTAAGAAGGCCATCGCTGGCATCTTGAAGGAAGAGGGCTTCATCAAGGATTACGAAGTGGTTGACGACGGCAAGCAAGGTATTGTCCGGATTTACCTGAAATACGGCCCGAACCGGGAAAGAGTGATTACCGGCTTGAAGCGCATCTCCAAGCCCGGTTTGCGGGTCTATGCCAAGAAGGACGACGTCCCGAAGGTGCTGGGAGGACTGGGCATCGCCATCCTGTCCACGTCGAAGGGCATTGTTACCGATAAGGACGCCCGGAAGCTGGGCGTTGGTGGGGAAGTAATCTGCTACGTCTGGTAGTTGCCGGGAGGTGAAATTGGCGTGTCGCGTATAGGCAAAAAACCTATCAACATTCCTCAAGGGGTCAGTGTGGAGATCAGCGGCAACACCGTTCGGGTCAAGGGCCCCAAGGGGGAGCTGACAAGGGAATTTCCACCGCGTATGCAAATCGCGCTGGTCGACGGCCAGCTGGTGGTCAACCGGCCCAGCGATGAGGATGAAGACCGTGCGCAGCATGGGCTGACGCGGGCCCTGCTGGCGGGGATGGTCGAGGGAGCGGCCAACGGCTTTTCGAAGACGCTCGAACTGGTCGGTGTCGGCTACCGCGCCCAGAAACAGGGCCAGAACGTCGTAATCAGTATCGGCTACTCCCACCCGGTTGAGTTTGCTCCGCCGCCGGGGATTGAACTCGAAGTTCCGGCCCCGACGAAGATAGTCGTTAAAGGCGCCGACAGGGAACAGGTCGGCATGGTCGCCGCCAACATCCGCAAGATTCGCGCGCCCGAACCGTACAAGGGCAAGGGCATCAAGTACGAAGGCGAGCGTATCCGCCGTAAGGCCGGCAAGGCTGGCGCTAAACGGTAAGTAGAGGAGGGCAGGTCTTGCTTAAGAAGATTAACCGCCATGCAACGCGCAACAAACGGCGCATCCGCGTGCGGAAGAAGATCTTTGGAACGGCTGAACGGCCGCGCTTGAATGTCTTTCGCAGCCTGAACCATATCTATGCCCAGATCATCGACGACGAGCGCGGGGTAACGCTCTGCGCGGCCTCCAGTCTTTCTCCGGAGCTTAAAGGCAAGGTTTCCGGGGGCAACGTGGAGGGCGCCCGTGCGGTAGGCGAGCTTATCGCCCGCGCGGCGCAGGAAAAGGGCATCAAGCAAGTGGTCTTTGACCGTGCGGGATATCTGTATCACGGCCGTGTCAAGGCCCTCGCCGAAGGCGCCAGGGCCGGTGGACTGGAATTCTAAGGAGAAGGGGGGAATGACGTGTCTAGAATAGATGCTTCAAAACTGGAACTTACGGAAAAAGTCGTCTTTATTAATCGCTGTGCCAAGGTTGTCAAGGGCGGCCGCCGCTTCAGTTTTTCGGCGCTGGTCGTCGTGGGCGACGGCCAGGGAATCGTGGGCGCCGGCCTGGGTAAAGCCGGTGAAGTTCCGGAGGCAATCAGAAAAGGAATCGAAGACGCTAAGAAGAACCTTATCAGGGTGCCCATGGTAGGAACTACTATTCCCCACGAAGTGGTAGGCGTTTTCGGGGCGGGCAAGCTCTTGCTGCGCCCGGCGGCACCCGGTACCGGCGTTATCGCCGGCGGGCCTGTGCGCGCCGTCCTGGAGCTGGCCGGCATCCGCGACATTCTGACTAAGTCTTTGGGCTCAAATAACGCCAACAACATGGTCCGGGCCACCCTTGAGGCCATTAAGCTCCTTAAGACGAAAGATAACGTGGGCCGCCTGCGCGGCAAGGAAATTACGCAAATCAGGCTGGGGGGCTAGAAGATGGCGAACTGTAAGATCACACTTGTCAGAAGCGTCATTGGTTCCAACGAAGAGCAGCGCGCCACCGTGCGCGCCCTGGGCCTGAAAAAGCTGCGTCAGTCGGTTATTAAGGAAGATACACCGCAGATCAGGGGCATGATCAGAAAGGTCAGCCACCTGGTTAAAGTTGAAGAACTTGCGTAAGGGAGGTGTGGGCGAGTTGGATCTATCTAAACTTAGACCGGCAGCAGGTGCCCGCCGATTGCCCAAACGCAAGGGTCAAGGCATTGCTGCAGGCCAGGGCAAGACGGCCGGCCGCGGCCATAAGGGCCAAAAAGCCCGTTCGGGCGGGGGCGTCCGCCGGGGGTTTGAAGGCGGCCAGACTGCGATTTTCCGGCGCCTGCCCAAGCGCGGTTTCCATAACATCTTTAAGAAGATCTACTTCACTGTCAACTGTGGGGACTTAAACCGTTTCGAAAACGGAGCCGTCGTTACCCCTGAAACCCTGGTCGAGGCGGGGCTGATCAAGGGCAAGGGTGACGGGGTCAAGATTCTTGGCGACGGGGAACTGGCCAAGGCGCTTACCGTTCAGGCGCACGCCTTTTCGAAGGCTGCGGTCGAGAAGATTACCGCCGCCGGCGGCAAAGCCGAGGTGATTTAAGTGGCTGTCGGAACACAGTTCCTGGGAAGCCTGCAGCAGGCGCTCAAAGTCTCGGAGCTTCGCACGAAGCTGTTGTTTACCGTGGCGATGCTGCTGGTTTTTCGTATCGGCGCGCATATCCCCGTACCCGGTGTGAATCCGGACGCCATCGAGAAGCTGATCGCGAGCGGGGCGCTGTTCGGGTTCTTCGACGTGATTTCGGGCGGCGCCTTTAAGAACTTCGCCATCTTTGCCATGGGCATCATCCCGTATATCAACGCCTCGATTATCATGCAGCTTCTGACCGTGGTCATCCCCAAGCTGGAACGCCTGTCCAAGGAAGGGGAAGAGGGGCGTAAAAAGATTGTGCAGTATACCCGCTACGGGACGGCGATCCTGGCCTTCTTGCAGGGGCTCGGCATGTCCGTGGCTCTTAAGGGTTCGCTGGTGAACCCCGGGATCCTGTCGTACCTTTTTGTCGCTACCATCCTGACTGCGGGCACCGTCTTCCTGATGTGGCTCGGGGAACAGATCACCGAGCATGGCATCGGGAACGGCATCTCTCTGCTGATCTTCGCCGGTATCGTTTCACGCGTGCCGGCGGGCGCGGTGCGCATTTTCCAGTACCTTGATGCCGGGACGATCAACGTCTTGAGCATCATCGCCCTGATTATCATTGCCGTGCTGATCATCGGTGCCGTCGTCGCCGTTCAGGAAGGCCAGCGCCGGATCCCGGTCCAATACGCCAAGCGGGTTGTGGGGCGCAGGGTCTACGGCGGGCAGACGACGCACCTGCCGCTTAAGGTCAACCAGGCCGGTGTTATCCCGGTCATCTTTGCGTCGTCGATCCTTATTTTCCCACAGCAGATCGCCGGGTACTTCCAGGGTAACGCTTTCGCCGACGCTTTCCTCCGCTATTTCGCCTGGGGGAGCTTCCTGCACACGACGTTTTACGCTCTGCTGATCATCGGCTTTACCTACTTTTACACGGCTGTGATCATGAACCCGGTCGACGTCGCCGACAACATCAAGAAGTACGGCGGGTTCATTCCCGGCCTGCGGCCCGGGCGCCCGACCGCCGAGTACATCAGCAAGGTGATGGCGCGGATCACTCTCGCCGGCGCTATCTTCCTGGCGCTGATCGCTATCTTGCCGAATTTCGTGCTGTTGGCGACCAAGATTCCGAACATCTACTTCGGCGGCACCGCCCTGCTGATCGTGGTCGGTGTGGCCCTCGATACGATGAAACAGGTTGAGGCGCATCTCCTGATGCGCAGCTATCAAGGTTTCATTAAATAAAAACGGCAGGAGAAATGATCACCAAGAAATCCACCCGCGAGCTTAGCTACATGCGTGACGCAGGACGAGTTGTTGCGGGGACGTTGCGGGAGATAGAGAAAGCGATAAGTTCGGGGGTGACGACCAAGGAATTGGACGACATCGCCGAGGACTTTATCACCAGGCAGGGCGCGCGTCCGGCTTTCAAAGGCCTTTACGGTTTCCCTGCCAGCATCTGCGCCTCTGTCAATGAGGAGGTTGTTCACGGGATCCCCGGTTTAAGGCCCCTGCGGAATGGAGATATTATCAGTATTGACGTGGGGGCGGAAATAAATGGTTACTTTGGTGACGCAGCGGCAACTTTTCCTGTGGGTACCGTAACGCAGGAGGCCCTTGATCTGATGAGAGTAACCGAGCAGGCGCTTTATGCCGGTATCGCGCAGGCGCGGGCAGGCAACCGCCTCACCGACATTTCGCATGCCGTTCAGACCCTGGTTGAGAAGCACGGTTTTGCGGTTGTACGGGATTATGTCGGGCATGGGATCGGAAGCAAGTGCCACGAGGAGCCCCAGATACCCAACTTCGGGCCGCCTGGAAGGGGTCCGAGGCTGGAAGCGGGAATGACCCTGGCCATTGAGCCGATGGTCAACGCGGGGACATACGAGGTTACGACGCTGTCAGACAAGTGGACCGTGGTTACGAAAGACGGCAAACTCTCGGCACATTTTGAGCACACAATCGCGATCACCGATAGCGAGGCCGAAATCCTCACACGCTTGTAACGGAGGTTATATCCGTGGAAGTCAGGAAGTTGCGTGCCGGCCAGGTGGTCAGGTCGGTGGCCGGCAGGGACGAAGGGCAGTTTTACATCGTCCTGGCGACTGTCGGCGACAATACGGTGTTGCTCACTGACGGTTTGCGCCGCAAGGTCGACCGTCCCAAGAGAAAGAACGTTAAGCATATAAAGATAGTGTCACACGCCGATGAGGAAATTAAAGCAAAGCTGGCTGAAGGTCTCAAGGTTACAGATGCTGATGTGCGGAAAATACTCCGGGGTTTCGTGGAGAAGGAGGGATGCTGGTGAAGCAGGACGTTATTGAGGTTGAGGGAAAGGTTATTGAACCCCTGCCCAATGCAATGTTCCGCGTGGAGCTTCCTAACGGCCATAAGGTGTTGGCGCATGTTTCGGGCAAGATCCGCATGAACTTTATTCGTATTCTGCCGGGTGACCGGGTAACGGTGGAGCTGTCCCCGTATGATCTCACCCGCGGCAGAATTGTGTACCGCTATAAGTAGCCACAAGGGGGCGTATCAGGTGAAAGTCAAGCCTTCGGTAAAGGTTATCTGTGAAAAATGTAAGATAATTCGCCGCAAGGGGCGGGTTATGGTTATTTGTGAAAATCCTAAACACAAGCAGCGCCAAGGATAGGAGGGTGAAGTTGTTTGGCACGTATTGCTGGGGTCGACCTGCCCAAGGATAAGCGGGTTGAGGTTGCTTTAACCTATATTTACGGCGTCGGGCTGTCTACGTCGCAAAAGATTTTGGCTCAGACGGGCGTCAATCCCGACACGCGGGTGCGCGAGCTGACCGAGGACGAGGTTACCAGACTGAGGGAAGTCATCGAAAAGACGCTGAAAGTCGAGGGCGACCTGCGCCGCGAAGTGGCCCTGAACATTAAGAGACTCATTGAAATCGGCTCGTATCGCGGTCTTCGCCACCGTCGCGGCCTCCCTGTGAGGGGCCAGCGGACCCGGACCAACGCCAGAACGCGCAAGGGTCCCAAGAAGACCGTCGGCGTGCGCAGGAAGAAGTAAGGAGGTTGCTAGATGGCGCGTCGCGTAAGAACCAAGAAGAAGGAAAGAAAACACGTCGAGCAAGGTGTGGCGCATATCAAGTCCACCTTTAACAACACGGTGGTTTCGATCACCGACGTAAGGGGTAACGTAATCTCCTGGTGCAGCGCCGGACAGGTCGGTTTTAAGGGTTCCCGCAAGAGCACGCCGTTCGCTGCGCAGCTGGCGGCTGAAAAGGCGGCCCGCGAAGCGATGGAGCACGGCATGAAAGAGGTCGCGGTGGTTGTCAAGGGACCCGGCGCAGGCCGCGAGGCGGCGATCCGGTCGCTGCAGGCCGCCGGGCTCGAGGTCAGCTTGATCAAAGACGTTACACCCATTCCACACAACGGCTGCCGGCCGCCGAAGCGCCGGCGCGTTTAGGAGGTTCATTTATGGCACGATACACCGAAGCAAGATGCCGGCTTTGCCGTCGCGAAGGCACAAAGCTTTATTTGAAGGGCGACCGCTGTTACGGTCCCCGCTGCACCATCGACCGCCGGCCGACGCCCCCGGGGGCGAAAGCGCACGGGCGCAGGGCCAAGGCTACGGAGTACGGTATCCAGTTGCGCGAAAAACAAAAAGTCCGCCGCATTTACGGCATCCTGGAGACGCAGTTCCGCAACTACTTCGCCAAGGCTGAGCGCCAGCCCGGGATCACCGGCGACAACCTGCTCCGCCTGTTGGAACGCCGGCTGGATAACGTCGTCTACCGTCTGAACCTTGCCGGTTCGCGTTTCGAGGCCCGGCAGATGGTACGGCACGGTCATTTCCTGGTGAACGGGCGGAAGGTTGACATCCCTTCGTACCTTGTCAAGGCGAACGACGTCATCGCCGTCCGTGAAAGAAGCAAGTCTTCACCCCGGATTCAGGAGCTCTTGGAACGGGCTGCTGAGAATACGCCACCGGCATGGCTGGAATACGATGCGGCTAAAGCCCAGGGCCGGGTAGTAGCCTTACCGACCAGGGAGCAGATTGACATTCCGGTTAAGGAATCGCTGATTGTCGAGCTGTACTCCAGGTAGGCGGCTACCTTCCGATTGAGGGGGTTCGCGATGTTAGAGATTGAAAAACCGAAAATTGAGTGCGTGAAGATGGATCCCGAGGCCGGCTACGGGAAATTCGTGGTCGAGCCCTTAGAGCGTGGATTCGGTATCACCCTGGGGAATTCGCTGCGCCGGGTGTTGCTGGCGTCCTTGCCCGGAGCGGCCGTTACGGCGGTGAAGATCGACGGCGTGCTGCACGAATTTTCCACCATTCCGGGGGTTCGGGAGGACGTAACGGAGATTATCCTCAACCTGAAGAACCTACGCCTTAAATCATATGCCGACGAGGAAAGAACGATTCGCGTCGAAGCCGAAGGGCCCAGGGAGATCAAGGCCGGTGACATCATCACCGACCCTGATATCGAGATTTTGAACCCGGACCTGCACATCGCCACGCTTGCCGAGGACGTCAGGCTGTATATGGAACTGACGGTCGACAAGGGGCGGGGCTACGTCCCCGCCGAGAAAAACAAGCGCGGCGCGCACGTTATCGGCGTCATCCCTATTGATTCGATCTTCTCGCCTATCCGCAAGGTCAACTATTATGTTGACAAGACGAGAGTCGGGCAGGAGACGACCTTCGACAAGCTTACGCTCGAGGTGTGGACCGACAAGAGCATCCGTCCCGACGAGGCCGTCAGCCTGGCGGCGCGCATCCTTATGGAGCACTTGAAGCTGTTCGTGGGGCTCACTGAATCCGTCGGCAACGTCGAGATTATGGTCGAGAAGGAAGAGGAAAAGAAGAACAAGCTGCTCGAGATGCCGATTGAGGAACTCGACCTTTCTGTCCGTTCTTACAACTGCCTGAAGCGTGCAGGCATCAACACCGTTGAAGAATTGACGCAGAAGAACGAAGAAGAAATGATGAAGGTCAGGAACCTGGGCAAGAAGTCGCTCGAGGAAGTCGTGCGCAAACTTGCCGAACTCGGCCTCTCGCTGCGCAAGGACGAGGACTAAGGAGGGAACGGAATTGGGTTACCGGAAGTTGGGTCTCCCAACAGACCATAGAATGGCCGTGCTGCGCAATCTGGTCACATCCCTCTTGCGGGAAGAGCGGATAATGACCACGGAGGGGCGGGCCAAGGAAGCCCGCAGTCTTGCCGAAAAAATGATCTCGCTTGGCAAGCAGGGAGATCTCGCCGCCCGTCGCCAGGCCCTGAGCTTCCTGTATGACGAAGAGGTAGTCAAAAAACTGTTTAGCACTATCGCGCCCAAGTACGAGGGGCGCACGGGCGGTTACACCCGCATTATAAAGGCCGGCTACCGGCGGGGCGACGCTGCGCAGATGGTGATCCTGGAACTGGTGTAATTCCCGCTGTTAGCTGTCGGCTGTTAGACTGTTAAGGAAGTTTCACGATGGGGATTCCCCGGCGGGAATCCCATCTGACGGTAAAACGCCGGGCAATAAGAGAGAAGTAACGCTGCGAATGCGCAACATTAAACTGGTGCTCGCTTATGACGGTACCGCCTACTGTGGTTTCCAGGTCCAGCGGGGGAGCGGGCTGCCTACCATCCAGGAAACGCTGGAAAAGTGTCTCGCCTCCCTGGCCCATACGGAGACCCAGGTTACGGCGGCGGGGAGGACCGACGCCGGGGTGCACGCCAGGGGCCAGGTTGTCAACTTCCATACCGGGACCTGGAACATTCCGACGGAGCGGATTGTTCCCGCCCTCAACAGCGTCCTGCCGCCGGATATCGCGGCCGTAAGCGCACAAGAGGTGCCGTTTGATTTCCATGCCAGGTACAGCGCCGTGTCCAAGACGTACTCCTATACGATTGACAACGGCCCTGTGCCTTCGCCTTTTTGGCGGTTCTACAGCTACTACGTGAGGCACCCGCTCGACGAGGGGCGGATGAAGGCTGCTACTGCTTTTCTGCTCGGGGAGCACGACTTCAGCTCCTTCCAGGCCGCCGGCAGGCCGGTAAAGTCGGCTGTCCGCACGATCTATAGGGCTGAAGTCACTCGCGACGGGCGCCTGGTCCGCCTGGAGATCGAGGGCAACGGCTTCCTGTACCAGATGGTACGCATCATTGCCGGTACCCTGATCCGGGTGGGTTTGGGCAGGTGGCCGCCGGAGAGAGTCGGCGACATCCTGGCCGCCCGGTCCAGGGCCGCGGCCGGACCGACCGCCCCGCCGCAAGGTCTGTGTTTGGAATATGTGAAATACTAGTATTTAGCATATTCCGATTTTTATTTCGGGTTTTCCAACGGTCAAACAGCTAAAAACCGATAGCGGTCAATCTGGTGCGGTATCATTCCAGTTTATGGTACCGCTATCTTGACAGAGTTAACATAACACCGTATCATGAGATGTGCGGCAGTATCGGCGGGAGGCGATGCGGAACGGAGTGATGCGGTAATGGCCGATAAGGTGGTCTGCGAAAACCGTAAAGCACGGCACGACTACTTTATCCTCGAAACCCACGAGGCCGGGATGGTGCTCACGGGCACCGAGGTCAAGTCACTCCGCGCCGGCAAGGGCAACCTGAAAGATAGCTTTGCCCGCGTCGAAAACGCCGAGCTGTGGCTGCACAACATGCACATCAGTCCCTACGAGCAGGGCAACCGCTTCAACCACGAGCCCAAGAGGCCGCGCAAGCTCCTGATGCACAAGGGAGAGATTATGCGGCTTCTGGGCAAGACGCGGGAAAAGGGCCTTGCTCTCGTGCCCTTGAAGGTCTACTTCAAGAACGGCAGGGCCAAAGTTGCACTCGCGCTGGTCAAGGGCAAAAAGCTTTACGACAAGCGCGAGGACATCGCCAAGCGGGAAGCCCAGAGGGAAATCGAGAGGGCGACCCGCGGGAAATACTAAAACCGGGGGCGACGTGGTTTCGACGGGGGAATTGATGGCAGGAGGAGCGAGCCGGGGTTGCTGCCAGCCCGAAAAACGGTGGCAAAGGCATAACTGCCGACAAGAACGAACTCGCCCTGGCTGCGTAAGTCAGCCAGCATCCTGCCGGCCTAAGCCTGCGTGGCCGGATCAGGGTGTCACATTAGCGGGCTAGCCCGGCGACCAATTCTCGGAGGTTTTCGGGGACACTCATCGAGATAGCTCCAACGGAGCCTGGCTGTGGGCGCCTGCGGAGCGAAACCTAAAGCACAGCCTGCGCTCGGAGAGCCTCTTGTGGTCATTCTTTCGGACGGTGGGTTCAACTCCCCCCGCCTCCACCAGAGAATGCAAACCGTGGTCCATATGAGGCGGCCACGGTTTTTTTGTATTTAGCACTGTACACTGACTGAGTATCAGCGGGATGTTTGCATAGGTATGAAGCTAACGATAGTCGCGGTGATCCTCATTGCGCTTGCCGCAGGTGTTGCCGGTGCCGTCATCTACGGTGTATCACGGTGGCAGGCAAAGAACGATGACTTCCGAGCAAAGCTGGAGACTGCACGGATATCCATCACGCCGACAACATACGACGCGCGAGAAATCGAAGGCCTGCCGTTGCCGGTGCAGCGGTACTTCCGCGCCGTGTTGCAGGATGGACAGCCGATTGTCGCTGTGGTGCGCTTGTCACAGCAAGGGCAGTTCCGAATAAGCGAGGCCGAGGACAGCTGGCGTCCATTTGAGGCGACCCAGATGATCACCACGTGCCCGCCAGGCTTCGACTGGGACGCACGCGTGAAAATGGCTCCCGGCGTGAAGGTGTTTGTCCAGGACGCCTACGGGGCGGGAACAGGGATCCTGCACGCAGCAGTGCTTGGCCTCGTCACCGTCGCGGCCATGCGCGGCACACCTGAGATGGCGCAGGGGGAACTGATGCGCTACCTCGCCGAGGGGCCTTGGTATCCAACGGCGCTGTTGCCCAGTCAGGGCGTGCGCTGGGAAGCAATCGACGATTCAAGCGCGCGCGCGACCCTCACAGATGGGGATGTCAGCGTGTCGATCGAGTTTTGCTTTGACGAGGAGGGGCTGATCACGACTGCGCGGTCTCAGTCTCGCTACCGCGCTGTCGATGGCGTCCTCCAACCAACGCCCTGGCAAGGTCGGTTTAGTGCCTACGCCAATCGCGCCGGTATGCGAATTCCCTTGGAGGGTGAGGTTGAGTGGCAATTACCGGACGGTCCCTTGCCGTATTGGCGCGGGCGCATCACGGAAATCGACTATCAATGGGCGCAATAGTCTCTGCTCCGAAAGGGACAGTAACAAAATAGGCCCGGCTCACACAGAGTTGTACCCGGGAAGGTCGTCGCATCTGTTCGACTAACATGCAGCATTCCACTTGTTATAGTGGAAATTCCCTGTTCATTTTTCTGTGCTTGAAGCTCCTTGAACGTTTGGCGTAGTCCTCGACAATGTGACCGTTTCCAATGAGCTTATACTTGTAGATAACCAGTCCCTCGAGGCCTACCGGACCCCTGGCATGAATCTTGCCCGTGCTTATCCCCACCTCGGCCCCGAATCCGTAGCGGAAGCCGTCACTAAAGCGTGTGGAACAGTTCCAGAAAACATTGCCCGAATCAACGTAGTCCATGAACCGCGCGGCTTTTTCCTTATCCCTGGTAATGATGCTGTCCGTGTGGCCGGAACCGTACGTATTGATGTGGTCAATGGCTTCGTCAAGCCCCGCAACCACTTTTACGGAAAGCTTGTAGTCAAGGTATTCGGTTTTCCAGTCGTCTTCCGAAGCCGGAGTCGCCGAAATGACCGCGCACGTTTTCGGACAGCCGATCAGCTCCACCTCTTTGCTCTCCAGCGCGTTCTTCAACGCAGGCAAAAAGTCTGCGGCTATCTTTTCATGCACCAGCAGGGTCTCCACCGCGTTACACACGGCCACGTACTGTGTTTTTGAATCCACGGCAATCTTTACCGCCATGTCAATGTCCGCATCTTCATCCACATAGCAGTGGCATATACCGTCCGCGTGGCCCATAACCGGAATTCTTGAGTGGTCCATGATATATCTGACGAAATCATTGGACCCTCTGGGAATGATGAGATCGATGTACTGGTCCATTTTGAGCATTTCGTTGACGTCTGAGCGTGTCTCCAGCAGCGCAAGCCAGTTGGCGGGAATGCCGGCTTCTTCCGTTGCCTTGACAATGACTTCAGCCAGGACGCGGTTGGTCTCCCTGGCTTCGGAGCCGCCTTTAAGCAGTACGCTGTTCCCGCTCTTCAGACAAAGGGTTGCAATCTGCACCAGGGCATCGGGCCTGGACTCAAAAATCACGCCGATTACACCTATCGGACAGGTCACCTTGTACAATTCCAGACCGTCGTCCAGTTCAGTGGAAAGCAGTGTTTTCCCTACAGGGTCGTCCAGGTCAATAAGGCTATGGATCCCGTCAACTACATCCTGGATCTTTGCCTCGTCGAATCTTAGCCTTTTTAATAGCGGGGCGGGGAGGTCTTCTTTTTTACTTCTCAATAAGTCTTCCCTGTTAGCTTTTATGATTTCTTCCTTGTTATGTTTTAGTGACTCAGCGATCTGAGCCAGGGCTCTATTCTTCAGTTCCGTTCCGGCTCCGGCCAGCTTTATGGAAGCTTCCTTCACCCGGCGCGCCAATTCATTCATGCTCATACCAATGCCCCCTTTCAAAATATCTTACTCTTCATGTCCTGCGTCTGGCTACCCGGTCCAGATTCTCTTGATCTCAACTTTAACAGCCAATGCTCTCACGGCTCCGCAGAGCTTTTGAGAATCAAGGATCGTTCCGGGATAGCCAGGTAGGCCACTCCAAGGACCACCGTCCGGAACGGGTGCAGATCATCGTCGGTACCTGGGAATCCATTGTGTAAAATTCTTGAGTCCATTATAATTTACGCTATTACCGCATACCACCGCAACTCCGTTTGATGCTGTCCGTAAGAATCCGGAACGGGTGTCCGAATGCACTTGAATGCGCAGGCTCGATGGCCGGGCGGGTCAAAAGTAGGTGGGCGTTGACGCCGTTTTGGTTTTCCGGAAGGAGGAAACAATGGCAACAGGTAAAGATTTACGGTTACGGTCTGAAAAGCAATCTGGCCAAAAATCGAGAGGTGCTTTCGGATGCCATCCGAGATGCTCTAAAAGAAGCATTCGGATTGCCGCCGGAGAAACGCTTTCAGCGTTTTATTGGCCTGGTTCCGCCCGGGTGGGCATTGCGCCGCAAGATCTAGAGATCACCATTTTTGAAACGCCGCAGGGCAATTGGGGTATTCGGGGCAAGCCGGGAGATGAGCTGGCCCTCAACTACAAGGTCCAAGTATAGGCAACCTGACGATTGCTTATGCCGATAAGAGGTGCCAGTCACTTCACTATAGCTTCCGACATTCTTCACAATAGTATATGCTACCGCCCGCGTGCAGGCTCTCCTGATTGTTGTCTCAGGAACGGCACAGGGCTTATACGCGGTGTTCTTGCTGAATACAATGAGGTGATGACGGGGAGGAAACGATACCTGGCTGTAACGTTAGACGGTGATGGGCTCGGTCCAGCGCCACTCTCTAGTATCATAAGTTTGACTGTGAGGCTTGTTTCCGGATGGGCCGGTGAAGTAGAAACCGAATAGTGATAACAAGAATGCATGCAGGGCACGGCCCTTTACACCAGACACCCGGTATGGTATTTTTTGTTAAACGGAGAATTTCATAGGTCAGAGGGTATCGGGAGAGACCCGTTCGTAAAGCGGGCGCCGAAGGAGCAAAGAGGCGGAAACTCTCAGGCAAAAGGACCGACCCTCTCGAACTCTGGAGAGTCCGTGAACTTGTCACGGCACCGACGGGGCAAACCGGCTCAGTCCGGGAATCTCTCAGGTTGGAGGACAGAGGCCTGAATGGGGCTCTGTTTTTTGTTTTCCGCGACCTTGACAAGTCTCAACGGGGAGGCGAGCGCATGAACGTCTTTGACATTGTCGGGCCGGTGATGGTCGGACCGTCGAGTTCCCATACGGCCGGAGCCGTCCGCATCGGCCGGATGGCCCGGAGGCTGCTGGGCGAGGAGCCGGCTGAGGTATACATTCAGTTTCACGGTTCTTTTGCGCGCACCTACCGAGGACACGGCACCGACAGGGCCGTCATCGCCGGTTTGCTCGGCTTCGAGCCCGACGACACCCGAATAAGGGAGAGCCTTTTGCTCGCGGAGCAAAGAGGGTGGAAGGTGACCGTCGAGACTGCTGCCTTGAGGGATGCCCATCCCAATACGGCGGTGATCCGGCTGCTGGGACGTTCGGGCCGGGCTGTAACCGTAACGGGTTCCTCCATGGGCGGCGGAAACATTCTTATCAGGCAAATCGACGATTTGAAAGTCGAGATTTCAGGCGAATACCATACGCTGGTCGTTCCGCACCGGGACACGCCCGGAGTGGTGGCGGCCGTCACCGGTGTGCTCGCCGCAAAGCGGGTTAACATCGCCCGTATGAACGTATACCGCCGCTGTCGCGGATGTGAAGCGCTGATGGTGATCGAGCTTGATCAGGATGCGGGACGGGCAGCCGTAGATGAGATCGGCCGGCTTGCGGGGGTGCTGGCCGTAACGGCGCTTGAGCCCATTTGAGGAGGCGCGGACAACGTGTTGCTGCATTATGATTCGGTTGAAGAACTGGTGACGGCGGCGGAACGCGCCGGAAAGAACATCTCCGACGTGGTCCTGCGGGATCAGGCGGAACAGATGGAGAAACCGGAAGCCCAACTCTGCGTACGAATGGCCGCCAACCTGAGGGTGATGAAAGAGGCGGTCGCAAACGGCCTGGCGGCAGGCCTCAGGTCCGAAAGCGGCCTCTCCGGCGGGAATGCGTTTAGGATGAAGGAAGCCATCGAGGCCGGAGAAACAGTTGGCGGCGCCACACTGGACGGGGCTGTGATGAGGGCCCTGGCCGTGGCTGAGGTCAACGCCTGCATGGGAAGAATCGTGGCCGCTCCGACGGCCGGTTCCTGCGGGATTATTCCGGGTGTTCTGCTGACGGTGATGGAGGAAAAGGCCGTCCCGGAAGAGAAGGCGGTCATGAGCCTCTTTACTTCCGCCGCCATCGGCATGGTCATTGCCAGACGGGCCTATATCTCTGGAGCCGAGGCGGGTTGCCAGGCCGAATGCGGCAGCGCCTCGGCAATGGCCGCGGCGGCGGTCGTGGAGATGTGCGGCGGTTCTCCCCGCATGGCCGCCCATGCCTGCGCTATCGCTCTGAAAAACGTCCTGGGTCTGGTCTGCGACCCGGTGGCGGGTCTGGTGGAAGTCCCCTGCGTCAAGCGTAACGCGATGGGTGCGGCAAACGCTCTGACTGCCGCCACTATGGCCATGGCAGGGATTGAAAGTGTCATTCCTGTTGACGAGGTGATTTCAGCCATGAAAGCGGTGGGTGATTGCATGGCCAGGTCTCTCAAAGAAACGGCGGAAGGCGGGCTGGCAACCACACCGACTGGACGCAGTCTGGCAGAAAGGATATTTGGGCAGGATTTATGAGATAGCAGGAGAGACAGCAGGAATGGAGTGCTGAACGTGAGAAAACTGCTGGCGGTAATGGTGGCATGCCTCCTTTTACTCCCGGCATCCTGTGCCCGGGATACGCGAACGACAGTTCAAGACCATAAAGGTTCACTGGAACAGCAGAAATCTGCGTCCGTGATCATAAACCCCAATGGAAGGACCATCCGGGAGAGAATCAATCATCCCGAAGGGTTTTCGAGGGTTGAAGCGGCGGAGGGGTCTTTCGGACACTATTTGCGAAGCCTTCCCTTGAAGCCTCACGGTTCACCTGTAACGCATTACGACGGGTCGATCAAGACAAGGGATGTTCACGAGGTGGTCGTTGATATCGACATTGGCCAAAGAGACCTGCAGCAGTGCGCCGACGCGGTTATCAGATTACGGGCCGAATTCCTTTACCGGAAAGGGATGTACGATAAAATACATTTTAACTTCACCAATGGGTTCAAAGCAGACTATGCCACCTGGATGCAGGGGAACAGGATTGTGGTGGAAGGGAACACGGCCCGCTGGGTCAAAACAACGGGATATGCCAACGATTACGAGAGTTTTAGAAGATACCTCGACATGGTCTTCGCTTACGCGGGAACTCTTTCCTTGTCAGGAGAAATGAAAAAGGTGCCCCTGGATGATATGCAGATCGGGGATGTGTTCTTGAAGGGCGAGGATCCCGGTCATTGTGTAATCGTGGTTGATATGGCGGAGAACAGGACTACGGGGGAGAGGCTCTTCATCATCGCGCAAAGCTATATGCCGGCCCAGGACATCCATATCTTGAAGAATCCTCATGCGGAAATCAGTCCGTGGTATTCGTTGAGCTTTGGGGAAACACTGAACACTCCCGAATGGACTTTTAAGAAAGACCAATTGGTGAGATTCCAGGACTGAAGCGCCGGCCGGGGACCGGCCAGGCATCCAAGAATCCGGGGGCCTAACCCCTGCCGTAAGCCCTTGCATTGCAGCAAGGGCTTACGTACGTATCTCAAATGTCTGTAAAGTCCTTGGCGGTTTTTCGGATCCCTGGATAGGGCGATCCAGGGTGCAATTAGATACACAGCAATGTTGCAAATAGAAACATCTGTCCGGGACATGCCCGCCGAAGCCTTCCTACGGCCAACAGCAGTATGTCGCTTTGTCCGCAGGGGAGAGACTGCAATCGGAAGGGTTCAGGCGCTGGTAAACAGATGGCTGTTTCGGTGGCACGGGTTTTGCTATGCTTCCTTGGGTAACGGGATTTGTTTGAAGGGAGCGTGGTCAAGCGTGGTCATGCCGGAACCTTACAAGATTAAAATGGTGGAGCCCATCAGGCTGATACCCCCGGACGAAAGACGGCGAAAGCTTTTCGATGCTCATTACAACCTGTTCGCCCTCAGGGCGGAGGACGTGTTTATTGACCTTCTTACCGACAGCGGCACCGGCGCCATGAGCGACTGCCAGTGGGCGGGTATTATGTGCGGGGATGAGGCCTACGCCGGCAGCCGCAGTTACTACAATCTTGAAAGCGTCTGCCGTGAGATATTCGGCCACCGATACATGGTGCCGGTTCACCAGGGGCGTGGGGCCGAAAACGTACTGTTTTCGCTGCTGATCAAGCCTGGACAGATGGTGGTGGGCAACATGCATTTTGACACCACCAAGGCCCATATAGAACTGAAGGGCGGACTTCCCGTCAATTGCGTGGTCCGGGATGCTTACAACACATCGGTTAGTGGACTTTTTAAGGGCAATGTGGATATTGACCGTTTGGAGAGGCTGATCACGGAGAACGGGCCGGAAAAGATCGCTTTCATCCTGATTACGGTCACGTGCAACAGCGTCGGCGGGCAGCCGGTGTCGATGGCGAACATCCGTGAGGTCCGCAGAGTGGCCGAAAAGTACAATCTGCGGCTGTTTCTGGATGCGGCGAGGTTTGCCGAAAACGCTTATTTCATCAAGAACAGGGAGGAAGGTTACGGGGACAAAAGCATAACGGAAATCGTCCGGGAGATGTTTTCCCTGGCGGACGGCTTCACCATGAGCGCCAAAAAGGACGGGCTCGTCAACATCGGCGGGCTCATAGGTATCAAAGAGGACCGGGAACTGTATAATCAGGTCCGCGCGGCCATGGTTCCGATCGAGGGCTTTCCCACTTACGGAGGGCTTGCGGGCCGTGATATGGAGGCCCTGGCCCGTGGATTGCGGGAAGTGGTGGACGAATCCTACCTGCGGGCCAGGATCGGCCAGGTGGAGTACCTGGGTGGCAGACTCCTGTCGGCGGGCATACCGATCCAGCAGCCGGTGGGGGGCCATGCCGTGTTTGTGGATGCCGGAAAGTTTCTGCCGCACATCCCCTATGATCAGTTCCCGGGCCAGGCCCTGGCCATAGAACTGTACCTGGAGGCAGGGGTCAGAGCGGTGGAAATAGGTTCCTTCCTGCTGGGGCGCGACCTGGTCAGCGGGACCCAGCTTAAATCGCCCTTGGAGCTTTTAAGGCTGACCATTCCCAGGAGGGTATATACCAACAATCACATGGATTACGTGGCCGAGGCGCTGGCCAATATTCGACAGCGCCGTGACGGGATCCGCGGGGTAAGGATAACCGAGGAGCCTAAGGTGCTGAGGCACTTCACCGCCAAGCTCGAGCTTGTTTAGGTTTTTTCAAATCTCGACCCCTGCTCCATGCCGTACCTGCGGAGCTTGCGGTACAGCGTGGTGCGAGAGATCTTCAGAACTGAACACGCTTCCTGCCTGGTGGCGTACTTGTCTATTGCCCGGGACAGCACGGCCCGTTCCACGTCATCAAGGCTGGGGAAATCGTCAAAACGCAGGCACAGACCGGCGCCCGGCTGCGACGCCGCTTTCTTGGTGACAAAGGCGGGCAGGTCCTCCACGTCTATAAAGCCATTCTCGGCCATAATCATGGCCTGCTCCAGGATGTTTTCCAGTTCCCGCACATTGCCGGGGAAATGGTAGTGGCGCAGCGCTTCCAATGCTTCACCGGTTAGGGACGGCACACTTTTATTGAGCCGGCGGGCGATGCAGGCCAGCAGCACTTCCGCCAGCGCCGTCAGGTCCTCCATCCTCCTGCGCAGGGGCGGCAGGTGCAGGTTAATCACCGACAGACGGTAGAACAAATCCGCGCGGAACGATTTTTCGGCGATGGCTTTTTCCAGGTCGCGGTTGGTGGCCGCGATAATCCGCACGTCGACTTTTTTCCACTGGGTACCGCCCACACGAATGATCTCCCTGTCCTGAAGGACGCGTAAAAGCTTGGCCTGAAGGGACGGAGCGGTCTCGGCGATCTCGTCCAGGAAAATCGTTCCGCCGTCTGCCAGCTCGAAAAACCCCTTGCGCCCTCCCCTTCGGGCACCGGTGAAAGCTCCCTCGTCATAGCCGAAAAGCTCACTTTCCAGCAGGTGTTCGGGGATGGCGGCGCTGTTCACCGCTATAAAGGGCTTGGCCGACCGGTGGCTTCGGGAGTGAATGAACCTGGCCAGCACCTCCTTGCCGGTACCGCTTTCGCCGCTGATCAGCACCGTCGAGTCCACCCCTGCGGATTTAACGGCCAGTTGATAAACCTTTTGCATTTCGGGATTTTTCCCCACGAAGGGGGTGTCGGGGTAGTCCTGCCGCCCGCTCAGCTTCCTGGAAAGGTGCTCGATGGTGTTCACGGCCTCGGCCAGCGATCCGGCCAGGTTCACCATTTCGGTAAGGTCCTGGAAAACGGATATGGCTCCGATAATCTTTCCTTCGCCTAGGATGGGCATGATATTTGAAACCACCGTCTTGTCCCCCACAGTGGTTTGAATGCCGGTCATTTCCCGGCCGCTACGCAGAACGTCCAAAAGCGCGCTTCCCGGAACCACGTCGGTCACAAGCCGGCCTACCGCCTGCCGCGCCGTTATCCCGGTGATCCTCTCGTTCGCCTTGTTGACGAACACCACCCGGGCGTTCCGATCGATGATCACCATTCCGTTGTATATTGAGTCGAAAATAGTGCGCGCTCGTTCCACGAGATCCATCAAATCCATGTGCCGGCCTCCCGTTTCAGAACGTTCAACCGCATTGTACCACAGTGGTTCAAAATGAAACACCCCTCTGTCAGGGCTATACTTATGGTTTTATGGAGTCCGGAAGGGTTAAGTAAAAGAGGATTCGTATGTTCAACGCGGAAAGACATGCTTAGGTAACGGAGCGGAGAGGGAGATGGGGATGCTGACCGGCCTGCATTTACTGCTGACTTACAAGTGTACCTTTGAGTGCGACCATTGTTTCACCGCTACAGCCAAGGAAAAGCACCAGGGAGACGAGGATAGCGAACAGTAGAGCCTGCTTCATAAGCTCTCCTTTAACCACCGATTAGTAATGGCATTTAAAGCATAAGCCCGCAGGACCTTTCCTTGTGACGCAGCTTCTTTCCCGACGCGAATCGGTCACCCGGTTAATCCCCCGAACAGCCCAGTTGGTGACATTTACCACCAAATCTGGCAAGGAATATCCGGTCTGCCTGCCGAAGTTTGCCTAAACCTGTCAATACCGGGGTGTTCTGGCAAGTTAAGCAGACCTATGCAGCAGAAGGAGTGATGCCCTTGCCTCGCAGACTTTTGTGGCTGGCGGCCGTTGTTGCGGTGATAGGCTTTGTCGCGCTCTGCTTCACGCTTTTTGCTTCCTTCGTCCGAAGCGCCGCCGAAAGCTATGCTGCTTACAGGGCAGCTACGGGGGATCCTCTGTGGCTCGTAGCTTACAGGAGCTTGACACCCGGTGATTCAACTAACGATTCAAGACAGTCCGGCCAAACCTCTGACGGTCCGGCAGCGAACAGGCAAGACGCCGGTCGGGAGCCGGACGTTCCAGCGGGCGATGTCGGGACCGCCTACACCATCCGGGCGCAGAGAGGCGATAGCCCGTGGCCTTTGGCCCAGCGCGGGGAGTCACGCAACCAGGATGTGCGGGAAAGCGATTCCCTCTCGAGCGACTCACTGCCGGAGAGACAGGGGATACAGGCGACTGCTGAAGCAGACCCGCCTGCGGCGGAACAACCTGTCTCAACCCCCAAACCTGAGCCTAAACCTGCTCCTAGTCGTGTTTACACCCTGCCTCCGCCTCCCGGCCCCGGGCTGACGGCGGAGCGGGCCGCACAGCCGGTGAACCCGGAGGAACTGCCCGTCTACCGGGTGCAGCCCGGCGATACTCTCTGGGTCGTCGCGAAAAAGCTCGGCACCACGGCGCTTGCGCTTACGGAAACCAACCGCCTGCACAGCGATGTCTTGAGCCCCGGTCAGCCGCTGTACGTCCCGCCCGGGAAGACGGCGGTCGGTGTGCAAGGGCCTTACGGCACCAAAAAACAGGGCTGCGGCGAACTGCTGGCCTTGCCCTGGGCCCGGTGGGTCTTTAATATCGGCAGCGTGGCCATCGTCACCGATTTGCAAACCGGGAAGAAGTTCAAGGTCTACTGCATGGGCGGTGCCAACCATGCCGATTGCGAGCCGCTGACCGCCTCGGATACGGCGGTGATGTATGAGCTGTTCGGCCGCCGGTGGTCCTGGGCGACCCGGCCCGTCCTGCTTACCGTGGGCAGCCGTACCTTCGCGGCGTCGATCAACGGCCAGCCCCACGGCCCGGAAACCATTTTCGACAACAACTTTAAGGGCCAGTTCTGCCTGTATTTCTACAACAGCAGAAGCCATAACAAGAACGCCGTCAATCCCGACCACCAGGCCAACGTATTAAGGGCCGCCGGATGGCAGTGACCCGATGCGAGCCGGAACGGCTAGGCCGCTGCAAAATGGCTGATGACCTTGCGGATGGCGGCGACGACGTCGGCGGCGTCTTTTTCGGTCATTGCCGGGTATAACGGCAGGGAAAGGATCCGGGCGTAAACCTGTTCGGCCCTGGGAGCGGGTGACGGCTCGTAGAGTGTACAGTAGTTCGGGTTGCCCTGCCACTTATAGAAAGGCTGCATATGCAGCGGCTGGCAGGGGACGTCAACGCCGATGTTTTCGGCGCGCAGCGCCTCGTAAACGATCTTCCTGCCTCTCGGTATGACCTCGCGGTCGAGAAGAATGCAGTAAGAGCACCAGGCGGGACGGGCAAAAGGGGCCGGCTTTGGCAAATGAACACCGGGTAGGTCCGCCAGGGCTTTGTTGTAGTAGGCGGCGATCGCCCGGCGGCGGGCCAGGGTACGGTCGAGGTCGCGCAGCCGGTTTAAGGCGAGAGCGGCGTGGATGTCGGAAAGACGGTAGTCAAATCCCAGTTCCTGCACTTCGCCCTGCCAGGAACCCTCGTATTTGAGCATCCGCCGGGGGTCGTGTTCGATGCCCAGATTCCGAAACAGCGCCAGCCAGTCCCGGAACTCTTCGGAATCGGTCAGGACCACCGCGCCCCCGCCGGCGGGAGTCAGCGAGGAGTCGCCGAAGGACAGTACGCCCATATGCCCGAAGGTCCCGACCGGACGCCCCTCGTACAAGGCTCCGAGGGCCTGAGTGGCGTCTTCGATAACCGTCAGGGCACGCTCTTCGGCCAGGCTCAGGACAGGCTTCAGGTCACAGGGATGCCCGGCCAAATGCACGGGTATCACCGCTTTGCAGCCGGGGCCCAGCTTTTGAGCGAGGTCCGTTGCATCGAGGCCGAAAGTCCCGGGGTCAATGTCGCAAAAGACGCACTTCCCCCCAAGATATACCGCGCCGTGGGAGGTTGCTGGCGAAGCCAGGCTGGGGACGGCCGCTTCGTCGCCCTTGGCCAGGCCGGCGGCATAGAGGGCGGCGTGCATTGCCGCGGCGTGATTGGCGAGGGCTATGGCGAACCTTGCCCCCGTCATTTCCGCCACGGTTTCTTCAAGCTGCCGGACGAAAGCGCCCTCACGCCGGCAGCCGGCGGCCAAAACAGTACGAATGGCATCCAGGTCACTTTCTGCACAGTAAGGGCCGTAAGGGTCAAGGAAATCCGAACGAACAGGCGTACCGCCGTCAACAGCCAGGGTCATCGGGGCAGACCTCCTCAAGACATTGGCTTATTAGTTTCACTATTGGGCAAGAAAAACCTTTTTGACTGGGAATGTGCGCTTTCGCTTATCCTGGTCCTTGGTTTGGGGAAGCCTATGGGTAAGTACCGCAAAAGGAGTTGAGACGATGGATTTCGAGAGAGCACAGCAAATTGTGAACTCTGACAGGACGATCGAGGTGCTGTTGAACGGGACTCCGGTCTGGATCGAGGACCTGGACCCCGAGAACAGGAGGGCGATGGTAAAACCCCTTGATGGAACGGAGAAGGTTATAGACGTACCCGTTACCGAGCTCGTCGAGGGCCGTTTCATGTAAACAGCGAGCCTTGGCTCCGGCCTGTCCGGGGGTCTTAAGCGGCTGTCCCCATTGCATAACGAAGCTCACTTTTGCGAAACCGCGGCCGATCATTGGGTTTGTTCGAAAAGACCCGATCATTGGGCCGCGGTTTTTGTCGTCTAAGCCCGGCCCCGCCTTTAAGTTCCTCCCGGCCAAAAGGTCACGATATGATGGCGGAAAACAGATGCCTTAGGGGATGGTCGTGCATATGATGCTCGAAAGGGTCATTGGGAGGTGACGAACATGGATTACGTGGTGAGACCCGGAGAAACCCTTTCGGAAATATGCAAGCGCCATAATGTCAGCGAGGAGGATGTACTCAAGCTGAACAGGCACATCGAAGACCCCGGGGGCTTAAGGGCGGGGCAGGTGGTGACGCTGCCTCCGCCTACGGTCATCATCGAGGAGCCGCAAATCAAGCGCTTCATCCCGGTGGGGGCAAAGGTCGTCGTTGTCAAGGAGGTTAAAATCAGCGGCCGCTTCGTACCGGAACGGGTGATCGTCATTTTGATTAAGGATGGGCTCCGCGGCATCGTCGTTATCAAGTTCATTCCCGGGATCGGGTGGAGGATTGTCTTCCAACGTCTGAATATTAAGGTGCCCATAGAGATTTTGGAGGTCGGCAAGATTTTCGACGACGACCGGGAAATAGTCGTTTGCGGCTCATGTATGGGAGACAACCAGGGCCTTTGTTTCAATGTGCTTGGGTGGCACAATGACCAGGTTGTGGAATTCATTGACTGTTTTGATAAGCCCATACCTCGGGGCCGGGTCAGTATCCACGAAGGACGGCTGGTAGTCGGTTCGCCTGCCGAGGAAAGGCGGTACACCTGGGATGGAAACACGCTTGTAGAAACCATTCTCTGATGATTTATCCTTTTGCCGTAGGCTGGTCTCAAGTGCCGATGAGGGAGGGCCTTGTACCGGAAGTTCAAGGGTGCAAGGTCCTCGAACTTTTGCGGTCCGTTGGCTCTTGGTTCTGCACAACCGGACGGGATGCATTGAGGCGAAGGCGAAACAGGTTACGATGATTTCCATTAAATGGGTGCTTTTCGGCGCTCTCGTGCATATGATGCTTGAAAAAGGTTCTCTGGGAGGTGTTAATGTGGATCACGTTGTGAAGCCCGGCGAGACGCTTTCCGATATATGCAAACGTTACAACGTCAGTGTCGAGGAAGTTCTGCAATTGAACAGGCATATCGAAGATCCGGACAATTTAAGACAGGGTCAGGTAGTTACGTTGCCCCCGCCTACGGTTATCGTCGAGCCCGAGGTGCGCCGTTTCATACCCGCCGGAGCCCGGGTCGTTGTTGTCAGGCAGGTCAGGTTTACCCGTCGCTTTCCTCCTGAACGGGCAATCATTGTCCAACTCAGGGATGGGTTATTCGCCATCATCATAATTCGATTTATTCCCGGGGTCGGATTTCGGGTCGTCTTCCAGCGCTCTAACATCGTTCTGCCGATACAGATCTTGGAGTCCGGCACGTTGTTGGGTGACGACCGGGAACAAGTAGTTGTCGGCGCAACCACGGGTGTCGACTCGGCCCTTTCTTTCAGCGTCCTTGGAGCGCAGGACGACGATATCGTTGAATTGATCAGCCGGCTGGACGACCGGGTACCGCAGGGCAGGGTCAGTATCCACGAGGGCCGGCTGGAAGTCAGCTCGCCGACGCAGATAAGGCGGTTCACCTGGGACGGCAGCAAGTTTGTAGAGACCGCTATCCGGTGAGCCGCCCGGAACGAACCGTGGCTGTATACACTCGGCCACGGTTCTTGCCCGTCATAAGCAGCCTGTGGCGGGGGTACGGACGCCATGCCGGTTTCGGTACGACAATGCAGCGACATCCGATTCTCTTTGCGTAAATAGCTACGTCATCGAGGTGTTTGAGAGTGTTTTACGGAAGCCGGAAACAAGGACACGATAGTCGGCTTTTGTCAGGCAACCAATTAAACTTTAGTTAGAAGACAAGAGAAACTGCAGAGGCATTCTTGAGACGTGCAAGAGACGTGCAAGAAATGTCAACGCTTCCGTGCAAGTTGGATGATCAAAATTCAGCGACTCTGTTGTCGATGTCAAGATAGAACGTGTTGATCTCGCATTTGAAGAACCGCTGCAGGTAGCCCGCCAGTTCATCTCTGGCTGCCAGGACGGCCTCGCGGTTGCAGTCGGAGAACCCATCGATGGGAAAGAAGATGTTCCTGCTTTCACTGATAACCTTACCCCTGTCGCTCTGCCGCCAGATCCATCTCCTGGTTCGCACCTCCCGGCCGTCAATGTATACCAGTTCCCCCTCTTCCAGAATCTCCGGCTCGTTCTGGCCAAAAGGCAGGAAAACGTCTCCGGCGCTGCTGAAGCGCACATGCATGTCCCCATGGACGGTGTCCAGGTCGTGCGCCCCCATAGGCAGGGTATATTTTAAAGAGATAGCGTTGACCAGGTTCACGGCGGGGTTGATGTCGGGCAGGCTGCTGCCTTTCAGCACACGCGCGGTAAGCGCCTCTACCGAGCAGGGGAATTTGTTCGGGTTTAGGCCCAGCTTCTGAAAGGCTTCGCGGTAGCACAGCACGTCAGGGTGCTCTTTTAGTTTGGCATCCTTAAACTTATCTTTGACTGTCACGATGGATTGGTCCAGCAGCGCGTTGATTTCGGGACGGCGGCCGCGGTTGTCGACGCCTCTTGCCACGACCGCTCCGAAACACATTGTCGGAAGCGCTTCAAATACCTTTTCGCTGATGACGAATTTCAAATGGCGTACCTCCGGGGGTTAATTTCGGTATTGCTGTTATGTTTACTCTCTCTCATCAATGATTTCGCCGTTTTACTTTCGTATCCTCTTCAGGTTGCCCGAATAATCTTGAAGGCATCCTTAAATGGGGAAGGAGCAGCGGCAGGGCTTTCTTGTCCGGCGATGAATAGTTTCTGCTGGGGGTGTACGGGGATTTAGCGCCGTAAAGGGGATGTTGATCAGTGCCCGACGTCTTGTTTCAGTGGGGGACGGGTTTCATTTTATGGGTCCAGTCGTTCAGGAGTCCGTTTTTCGACCAGCTGTTCACGTTTCTCACGCTCCTGGGCGAGGAGCCGTTCTACCTCGTGTTCCTGCCGCTCGTTTACTGGTGTTTTAGCCGGGATGTCGGGTTGCGCCTGGGGATCGTCTTTCTCCTCAATGATTATCTCAACGGCATACTGAAGGACGTGATTGCCGCTCCCCGGCCGGATGACGCTCGCGTCGCCGTGCTGCGGGAAGAAACCTCACCCGGTTTCCCCAGCGGGCATGCCCAGAACGCCGTAGTTTTGTGGGGCTTTCTCGCCTCGCAGTTTCGTAGGCCGTCAGTCTGGACGCTGGCCGTCGTCTTGCCTTTGGCCATAGGGTTTTCCCGTATATACCTCGGTGTACACTACCCGCACGACGTGTTGGGGGGGTGGCTGATCGGCATTGCGGTCCTGGTTTTATTTTTGTCCGGCATGAGTGTGGCGGCGAATCTTGGTTTACGGCCCGTGGCCATATCGATCGCGGCGGTCCTCGTTCCGCTAGTGTTGCTGGCGCTGTCCCATGACGCCGGTTCGGTCAGGGACATGGCCCTTCTTATGGGCCTGGGGTTGGGGGCGGTAGGGGAGAGCCGCCTGGTCCGCTTCAACGCCGTGGGCGGAACGGCCCAACTGCTGGGAAGGCTCGGTGTGGGACTCGTCATCCTGGCCGCGCTCTGGTTGGGGCTGCGTGTCCTGCTGCCGGAGGAGCCGCTGTTTCGTTTTATAAGGTACGCTGTTTTAGGCCTATGGGTGGCCCTGGGCGCACCCTGGCTGTTTATGCGCCTCGGACTGGCGCGACGCGGCACCTCACCCCGGTTGAACAGAGTCCCGATTTTCCTGGAGGAACGCCGATGAAAAAAATCCTTGTTTTCTTGGTCGTTACAATCGTTATTCTCCTGGGTTTGATCACTTACGGCGCTATCACCGCCAAAGACAGGATGACTGCTTTTACTCCTTCGGAGATTCCAGACTGTGACCGGAACAAGGGCGTCCAGGTTGTTACGGTGCAGATGCGCTGGGACCTGGAAAACTACGCCACGCCTCAGGGCTTTGCCCGGGAAATCGAGCGCCTGGTGACCTTGGGGTTGGAAGACGTTGATCGTACCAAGCCGGTCTTGTTTGTGTTCCCCGAGGATGTCGGCGCGCCGCTCGTGTTTCTCAATGAATACCAGAATGTCAAAGATAAGGCTACGCTGAAGGACGCCATCGGAGCAGTCATCCTGCGCAATGCACCCCGCGTTTTGTATTGCAGTCTTCGCTATTGGGTGGGGCCGGTACGCGCCCTGGCGTTGAGTAAGGCGGGATTAATCGGACCCGTTTACATGGAGACGTTCTCCCAACTCGCCAGGAAATACGGGGTATACATCGTCGCCGGCTCGGCGCCCCTGCCCGATTTTCCTCTCGACCAAGACGCCGGTGTTATCAGCTACAAAACACATTCTAAACACGTTTACAACGTTTCCTATTTCTTCGGGCCGGACGGCAGGATCATCGGCAGGCAAAAGAAAGTCCATCTCATACCGCTCGAACAGTCGGAAGGTCTTGATTTGACACCGGGGAAGCTCGATGAGATCAGCGCGGTTGCGACTCCTTTCGGCACGGTGGGCATCGCCGTCTGTTTCGACGCTTTTCACGAGGACGTGTTGAACGCGCTAATTACCCAGGGCGCTGAGATTCTTGTACAACCCTCGGCCAATCCGGGACCGTGGAACGAGTGGCAGCAGAAAGATTGGCTGAACGGGGCCTGGAAAGCCGTCCAGGAGTACCCTGAACTCCGTTACGCCATCAACCCGATGATGACAGGCAACCTGTTCGACCTCGGCTTTGCGGGGCAGAGCAGTGTAATAACCAAGGCCGAATGGGCTAAGACAGGTCTGTCTTATCCCTTGGCCCCGGTCGAAGGCGGCTTTATCAGCCTTGCCTCCGGCCACGATACCGAGGAGCTTCTCGTCACTGTCCTTTCCGAGTGACCGCATGTACCCCCGCAGGGAGCGAACCAGGCCGCCAAAGGCCCGAAGGTCGCATTGACAGACCTTCGAACCGGCGGCCGGACTCCAGATGCCTTCCAGTCGTTACGAATGGGCGGTCTGTATATAGTTGGCGGGGTCAAAATTCTCGCCCTTGCTCTGCGGCATAGGGAGGAGCAGGAGGTTTACGGGCAAGAAGCTGCCCGAAGGCGGAGAAAACTCGAGAACGGTTTCGTCTCCCTGGGAGACGCGCTCGATGATAACGGCCGCGTTGGCGGGCGGCAGGAAGCTTTCGGCCGGCACGGGCACGGGGCTGCCGTTGACGACAAGGGCCCCGCAGAAGTTGCCCCCCCTGGCGTTCATGACCAGGGCCAGGTCGCGGTAAATCCTCTCCAGCGTAACGGTGTACACCACGCCGTAGTTCCCGTGGTTTACCGCCGTTTCTCCGGTAAGGGCGTCGATGCCGGCGGCGGGAGCGTCCTGCGCAGGGTCCCCGAAGACCATCCGCAGTCTTTCCCTGCCCAGCCGTTCGGAGACAACGATTTCCCGGTCCGCGCCGCCGAACGTTCCGCGGATGTGGCCGTCCCGGGGGAGGGGCGCAAGGTTAGCGGACTGCTCTACGAGATTCTTGCCCGGGGCCAGGGCGACAAAAGACAGCTCGACCGGCCCCGACAGATCCAGGTCGGCCATTGCCGAAACACAGCTTCCCGGCTTCATCGGCGGCAGCAGGTCGGAAAGAATGGGCACGGCCTCACCCGGATTGATCGATGTGGACGACGGCTGATTGTCCGCGAAATAGCGGGTCAGATACTGGCGTCCCGTTTGGAGAATGGCGCTGGAAGGACCGCCGAGGCCGCGGCGCGAAACGGTGATTTCGACGGGCGACGACCCGGTGTTTCTGGCGATAAGCCAGACCTGCATTTCAGAGGCGGCCTGGTTGATGTGGTGAACGAAGACGCGGGCCGGGCCGCTGACGGTATCCCTGTACAAAAGGCCTTCCCTGTCGATGGCCTCGGGGCTGTTGGACCGGACCAGGACACGGTTCCCCTGCCTGACCTCGTCGGGGGAAACGGTTTTGAAATCCAGCACCCTTTCGTCGTAGGGAATGACCTTGCTGTTTTGACCGTACAACAGATAGAACTGTTCCTTTGTATAATAAACCTCGTTTTCGACCAGGACCTCGACTGTCGCGGTACCGGTGCCTCCCAGGGTATCGGTGACGGTCAGTGTCACCGTGTGGCGGCCGGGTTCAAAAAAGGCCATGGCATTGTTCGTCCACTTGTAGGACAGTTCGTGCCCGTCGGGGTCGCTGCTGAAGTTCTTGTAGACAATAGGCTCGCCGATGCGGTAGCTGCTTTTGGCGGTGGTGAAGTTAGCCTCGGGAGGGTTGTTGATGACGAGGTTTTTGGTACAGGGATCGCTCCAGTTACCCAGCTCGTCCTGTACCTGAAGCGATACAGGGTAGACTCCGGGGACTGTATAGACGTCGTGTAAGCCTATCCACTTGCTTTCGACGATGGACAGGTCTTCGGGATGATAACTCAGGTCGGTGACTGAGACGAGCTCGCCCGGCCTGAACTGGGGCTGGGCGAAGGTGAACTCGGCGACCGGGCGCTTGGAAGCCCGCACGAACACGATGCTAATCTTTTTTGTTGCG
This sequence comes from Desulforudis sp. DRI-14, assembly GCF_052618305.1. The sequence continues at coordinate 63,825 of NZ_JBQXEZ010000003.1, forward strand.
GGGTCGAAGCCGACCGTGCCGTCGAGAGTCTCGCTGACGAAGCGCAGCGGCACCATCGTACGGTTGCTGTGAATCCGCGGCGGGGAGAGCAAGGGCTGCTCCACCCCGTTGACTACGGCTACGGGGCTGTTGACCTGCATCACGATGGTCTTCCGCGGCGTCTTGAAGGTCACCAGCTTGCCTTCGGGAGTCCACGTCAGTTCGGCTTTCAGGTTTTCACTTACAAAGCGCAGAGGAACAAAGGTAACGTTTTTGATGACGACGGGCGCGGCGTCGAGGACCCGGGGCACGCCGTTGACGGTGGCCTCCCGGCTGCCCGGAACAAGGCATATAACATTACTTACAGGGGCGGCTCCGGCAGCAGCGGCGGGGCTTATCAAGGCAAAGAACAGAAGCAACGCAAGGAGGATGGGTAGGTTCTTTCTCAATAACAACACTCCCTGTTCCAATGAAGTATTACATAATGGACTGGTATTAATGATAAACCCACTAATTGCTAATTTGTGACGGTATTGGTGATTAGCTTTTGGGTAAGGCGGAACAGCAGGGTTTTCTGAGTATTTTGATGAATGGTTGTCCCATTAATTCTTTGGCAGGAGGGAAACGTTATGTATGTCAGCAACGTTAGAGATATCAAAGCTGTCAGGCTGGAAGCGCCGGGGATGGCGAACGCCGTCAAACAAACCCTCGTCGGGCCGGGGCATGGGTGGCAGGGCTGGGTGATGCGCTTGTTCACCCTTAACGAGGGCGGGTACAGCCCCCGTCATACCCACCCGTGGCCGCACATCAACTACATTGTCAGCGGCCGGGGTACCCTGTTTATGGCTGGCCGGGAGCACGCTCTCGAGCCGGGATCGGTGGCTTACGTTCCCGGCGGCGTGGAGCACCAGTTTCGGAACAGCGGGGAACAGGATCTTTCCTTTATCTGTATTGTTCCAGAAGAAGGGGATAAGTAGGAAGCGGTTTGTTCACAAAATTGTACGATTTACGCGACAGTTTTGCCACATTGAGCGGTTAGACTAGTGGACAAAGGAGGGGATATCATGCAAAAGAAACTTGTCTTGTTGCTAGTTCTGTTGACCTTTGCCGTCGTGGCGGCGGTACCGGCGTTTGCGGCCACCGACCCGGCGGCTGATGCCAAGGCCTGGTTTGACCAGAAGTTCGCGGCGAAGAAAGCCTGGGTCGATCAAGCGGTTAAGGACGGCCGGCTGACGCCGGAGCAGGGCCAGGCCCTGAAGAACCACTTTGATCAGATGTACCAGTGGCACAAGGACAACGGTTTTACCTGCCCGGGCGGTCCCGGCATGGGCATAGGTAAGGGCCGCGGCGGCGGTTCCGGCAACGGATTCGGCGGAGGTTTCGGCAGGTATTGCGGTCAGGGATGGGCGACATCGGCACCGGCACAGTCTTAGAACTTGACGAGGACGTCATTGAAGCAGCCCCCTGCGAGAGGGGGCTCTTTTTTTGCAATCATCCACTGATTTTGCATCAGTACCGGCGTTTTCATTCATTATTTTCTGATTGCCAAATCCTGGTTTATCACAACTGGAACTTTATATGGACTTTTTTGTTGCTCTGGGCATCCACCTCAGCTTGACGGCCTACCTGTACGCCACCGGTCGCCTCGACAACTTTAAGCGCTTCATAAAGATCTGAGTATTCCGCCGGACCCACGGCTTTGACCGATAACCCCACCCTGTTTTTGTATATTGTATACTTAAAATCAACAGAGAAATATTACAAAGGGTTTAAAAATTAAACCCTATTGACAAAAACCACTTCTCCCGGTAACCTGAGTTCAAACAGAATGGAGTAATAATGGGTAATGTTTATTTAAGTAACTAGGTGGTGAATTACTGTTTGCCCGCCTATTTACAATGGTCCGAAAGATTATTCATACACCGACATTAACGCCAGGGGTTGGTATATAAACAAGTAACCTCGTGGCGTTTGTGTTTTCTTGAACAAGGAGAGGAGGCTTATCGTGAGCGACAAGTACAGTAAAGCTCTGGAGCACGCGCGGTATGTTTTGGATCTGATCGCCCGCGAGGAGCTTGACGACGCGCAGCGGAAGCAAGTCGTCGAGGAGACGGTTTCTAACTTCCGCGAGCACGTCAACCCCGGTTTTCTGGAGTACCGCAAGTCGGTCTCCACCGACTACACCTCCGTGGAGTGGAAGGATGGCGGCAGCACCTTCACCGATGTCTGGGGCAAGGAGTTCATCGATTGCCTCGGCGGTTTCGGGATTTACAACGTGGGACACCGTAACCCGAAGGTATTGGAAGCCGTGTTCAACCAGCTGCGGAGGCAAGCCTTGCACAGCCAGGAATTGCTTGACCCGCTCCGCGGGTACCTTGCCCACCTTCTGGCCTTGATTACCCCCGGCGATCTGAAATACGCATTTTTTGTCAACAGCGGTACCGAATCGATTGAAGGTGCGCTCAAGTTCGCCCGCATGGCTACCGGACGCTGGCACTTCGTCGCCACTACCGGCGGTTTTCACGGTAAGTCCCTGGGTTCACTGAGTGCCACCGCGAAGGGTGTTTTCCGCAAGCCCTTCCAGCCGCTGCTGCCGGGATTTACGCACATCCCGTTCGGCGATGCCGACGCTGTCGCCAAGGCCCTGGAAGCCGCGAAGTTTCTTGGACAAGACGTGGCTGCGGTCATCCTGGAACCGATCCAGGGCGAAGGCGGAATCATTGTGCCTCCCGACGATTACCTCCCCAAAGTGCGAGATCTCTGCAGCCAGTATGGCGCGCTGCTGATCCTGGACGAGGTCCAGACCGGCATGGGCCGGACCGGCAAGATGTTCTGCTGCGAGCACTACAACGTTGTTCCCGATATTCTTTGCTTGGCAAAGGCTTTCGGCGGCGGCGTGATGCCGATAGGAACCTTTGTCTCCCGGGCGGAAATCTGGGAGAAGCTCATTGAAAACCCGATCCTGCATTCCACTACGTTCGGCGGCAACCCGGTCTGCTGCGCGGCGGCCATCGCCAACATCAACGTGCTCCTTGAAGAGAAGCTTCCCGAACGGGCGGCCGAATCGGGAGCCTATTTGATGGGCGCTCTCAAGGACCTGGCCGCGCGCTACCCGCAGGTCATGCTCGAAGTCCGCGGCAAGGGCCTGATGATCGGCATGGAGTTTGTGAACAACGACATCGGCTACGCCGTGGCCAAGGGTCTTTTTGCGCGCGGCGTGCTCGTTGCCGGCACCTACATCAATTCCAAGACCATTCGCATCGAGCCGCCGCTGACGATTTCCCGCGAGCAGATGGATGCTGTAATTCAGCGGATGGAAGACACCTTGGTCGAAGTGGCGGCGACGCTCTAAGGGAGGGACGGGAAGTGCATCGATTGGTCTTTGCAATGGAAAACTGCATCGGCTGTCGCCTCTGCCAGCTGGCGTGTTCGGGCCGCCATGAAGGCCGGTTCAGTCCCCTGGAAGCGCGGCTGGCGGTTGTGAGCCGCTACGGCCGGCAGGGACTGGTGGTGGAAGCCCGGCTGTGCGACGCCTGCGGGCGTTGCGTCGACGCCTGCCCGACCGGGGCATTGACGATGGGCGACGGCGTACCGCTGCTCAACAACGATCTTTGCGACCGCTGCGGCGTCTGTGCGGCGGAGTGCCCGCAGGAAGTAATCAGCATCAAGGACGACGGCCTGCCGCGTATTTGCGACCATTGCGGGGGCCAACCGGTGTGCGTAGCGTGGTGTCCCCACGGCGCCCTCAAGCTGGAGGAGGTGAGCGGGCAATGAAAAGCTACCAGGGAGTGGTACTGCGCATTGACCTGACAAACCAGACGTCCCGCCGCGAGGAATTAAACCGGGAATGGGCGCGCCAGTTCTGGGGCGGCAAGGGCCTCGGCTATCGTTACCTCTTTGCGGAACTGGCCCCGGGGACCGATCCCCTCGGGCCAGACAACAAGCTGATCCTGGCGACCGGTCCCTTTACCGGAACGCCTGTCCCCTGCTCCGGCAAACTGACGATTGTCACCCGGTCCCCGGCTACCGGGACCGTGCTCGACTGCTCGGTCGGCGGGGCCATCGCCGGCGAAATCAAGTACGCGGGTTACGACTTGGTGATTCTGGAAGGCCGTGCGCCGTTCCCCGTCGTGGTGCGCATCGAGGACGACAGGGTCGCCTTCGAGCCGGCCGGTGACCTGTGGGGCCTCGGCACGCACGCCGTCGAACATCAACTGACTGATAAATGGGGGGCGGAGTATCGCATTCTCTCGATCGGGCCGGCGGGCGAAAACCTCGTGCCTTTTGCCTGCATCACCTCGGAACTCTACCGCCAGGCCGGGCGCGGCGGCGTCGGCACCGTCATGGGCGCCAAAAATCTTAAAGCCGTTGCCGTGCGCGGCACGGGGGGCGTGCGGGTGGCTGACGCGGCACGCTTGATGGACCTGGCCCTAAAGGCTCTCCGCAGTGACGTTCTGACCGACACCAACCTCTGGGCGTATACGGACGGGACGCCGATGATCGTAGAGCTTTCGCAGAACGCCGGGATTTTGCCCACCCGGAACTTCCAGGACGGAACCTTCGCCGACTTTGCCAAGCTCAGTTCTCCCGCCGTGCAGGCGGCGCGGATGGCCAAGAAGGCCTGTCTGAGCTGCGGTCTGGGCTGCGGCAACTACATCCGCACCGGGCGCGCCGCCGTGGAGGGGCCGGAGTACGAAACCCTGGCCGTCGCCGGCGCGAACTGCGGCATCGGCGACCTGGAAGCCGTCGCCGCCTTCAACGCGGCATGCGACGACCTGGGCCTCGACACCATCTCCGCCGGCGGCGTGGTTGCCTTTGCCATGGAATTGACGGAAAAAGGCCTGCACGATTTCGGGATCACCTTCGGCGACGTGGAGCGCTACCTGGAGATACCGGATCTGATCGCCCGTCGCAAAGGGATTGGCGCCGAACTGGCCGCCGGGGTCAAAAAAATGGCCGAGCGGTTTGGTGGCGCGGAGTTTGCCATGCAGATCAAGGGACTTGAATTTCCCGGTTACGAACCCCGCGGCTCCTGGGCCATGGCCCTGGCTTACGCCACCGCCCCGCGCGGCGCCTGCCATATGAGCGCCTGGCCCGTCGCCGAAGAAGCTTACGGCAGCCGCGACCCCTTTACCATCGAGGGAAAGGCCGAACTCGTCCGCAACCTGCAGCATTACAACGCCTTTAAGTTCTCTCTTTCCCTGTGCGATTTCTGGGCCGTATCCTGGGAGACAATGGCCGAGCTCCTCTCGGCTGCGGTGGGGGAGGACTTGGCCGCTGAAGAACTGCAACTGGCTGGGGAACGGATCTTCAACCTGGCCCGCCTGTTTAATGTCAGGGAAGGGTTCTCAGCCCGCGACGATAACGTGCCGCCGCGTCTTGTGAAGGACGCCCTGCCCTCCGGCGCCACGGCCGGCAAGCTCATCCCGCCGGACCGGTACGCCGCGATGCTTAAAGAGTACTACGAGTTACGCGGCTGGACGGACGACGGCAGGCCCGCCTCGGTTAAATTAGAGGAACTCGGCCTGGCGGAGTTGGGCCGAAAGGCCGGGCTTTAGCATGCGCCTGACCGTTAAACTCTGGGGCCCCCTTGCCAAGTACGCCGGCGCGGGCACAGCCGAATTCATCGTCGATGTTCCCGCGGGGACCACGGTGGACGCCCTGATCGGGCTCCTGGGCGTCCCGGCGGAATACGTGCTGATGGCGGCCGTCAACGGGACCAAGAGCGAGCGTGACCGCGTGCTGCGGGATGGGGATGTGGTGCATGTTTTACCACTCGTGGCCGGCGGGTAGCGTCCCGTGAAATACTTCGCAAATGCCTTTCGCGCTATGCTCGTTTTTGACGGGGGTAGAACAGTCGTAAGTCGTAGGTCACAAGACTTGAAGGGATTCGCCAAGAGCGAATCCCTCGATGTAGCTTCTCCAAATGTCTTACGTCCTAAGTCTTGAGTCTTAAGTCTTAAGTCTAATATCCATTCAAGAGGAGAACCTGCCAATGCCTAAGATACAAGGTGAGTTCCCGGGACCCAAGGCGTCAGCCCTCCTGGCCAAACGCCGGGAGTTTGTGGCCCGGGGCGTTTCCAATATCGGGCCTTTCTTTGCCGCGCGGGCTCAAGGAGCCCGCATTGTTGACGTTGACGGCAACGAGTTTCTCGATTTCGTGGCCGGCATAGGTACGATCAACATCGGGCACAGCCATCCGCGCGTGGTCAGAGCCGTTACCGAACAGGCCGGGATGTTCACCCATACCTGCTTCAATATCGCTATGTATGAGCCGTACCTGGCCCTGGCCGAGAAACTGGCTGCGATTACGCCTGGCGATTTTCCCAAGAAAGTAATGTTTGCTAACAGCGGGGCCGAGGCCGTGGAGAACGCGGTCAAGATCGCCCGCAGGGCCACCGGGAGGCCCGGGGTGATCGGCCTGGAGTGCGGTTTTCACGGCCGCACGCTCCTGGCGATGACCCTGACCAGCAAGGTCCGGCCCTATAAATACGGTTTCGGTCCCTTTGCCCCGGACGTCTACAAAATTCCCTCCGGATATTGCTACCGCTGTTACTTCGGCCTGTCCTACCCGTCGTGCGACCTGCGCTGCGTGCAAAACCTCGAGCGGTTCTTCCTGGCCGAGCAGGCCGCAGACAAGATCGCCGTGCTTGTCGCCGAGCCGGTACAGGGTGAGGGCGGTTTCATCGTTCCCCCGCCGGAGTTCCTTCCCGGCCTGCGGGACATCTGCACCAAGTACGGTATTCTGTTTGTCGCCGACGAGATTCAGACCGGTTTCGGGCGTACCGGCAGACTCTTTGCCTGCGAGCACTGGGGGCTGGTACCCGACATGATCACGGTAGCCAAGTCCCTGGCCGGCGGGCTGCCTCTCTCCGGCGTCATCGGCCGGGCCGAGGTCATGGACGCCCCGGAACCGGGAGAGATCGGCGGGACTTACAGCGGCAACCCGGTGGCTTGTGCGGCGGCGCTGGAAGTCCTCGACATTATCAGGGAGGAAAACCTATGCCGGCGGGCCGCGCAAATCGGGGGAAAAATGCAGGAGAGCCTCCGCGCCCTGCAGGAGCGCTATCCGTGTATTGGAGACGTTCGCGGCTTGGGCGCGATGGTGGCCATAGAACTGGTAGAAGACCGCAAGACGAAGGAACCGGCCAGGGAACTGACCGACCGGGTGGCGGGAGCCTGCCGCAAGCGCGGCCTGTTGGTTTTAACGGCCGGCGTCTTCGGTAACGTACTGCGCTTCTTGGCGCCGCTCGTTGTTACCGACGCCGAACTGAACGAGGCCATGGCCATTCTCGACGAGGCCCTGAGCGAAGCCAGTACTGCGGGAGGTAAATAAGGTCTTGAAAGGGTTTTACGGGAAGCTGCTGATCGTCGACCTTACTTCCCGCACGTGGTACACCGAGGCCATCCCCGCTTCCTGGTTCGAAAAACTCCTGGGGGGTAAGGGCCTCGGTTCCTGGCTGCTGCTAAGGGAAGTCAAGGCCGGTACCGATCCGCTGGGACCCGACAACGTGCTGATCTTTGCCAACGGTCCGGCTACGGGTACGGTGATGCCCGGAGGCAGCCGGTACGGGGTCTACGCCAGGTCGCCGCTCACCGGGGCGTACGCCGAGTCGTACGCCGGGGGGCGCGTGGCGCTGGCTTTTAAAGGCACGGGCTACGACGCCGTGATCATCCGCGGCTGCGCCGGTGCCCCGGTCTTTATCGAGATCGGGCCGGAGCAAACGGCGATCCGGGACGCGAAGGACTTCTGGGGGCTGGACGCTTACGCGGCGGAGGACGCGCTTCTGGGAAAAGTGGGTGTCGAGGGGGCCCAGGCCGTGGTTATCGGCCCCGCGGGAGAAAGGCTGGTCCGTTTTGCCTGCCTGCAGAACAACCGCTGGCGTTCGGCCGGCCGTACGGGTCTCGGCGCGGTGATGGGCAGCAAAAACTGCAAGGGTGTGGTCTTTCACGGCGGGCTCAAGGCCCCGGTCGCTGATGAAGCGCGGCTGAAGGCTTACGTTGCCCGGCTGCGGGCGAAGTGCAAGGGAAGTCCGGCCCAGAAGTTTTACAACAGCCTGGGCACTCCGGGGATGGTCGGGTTGATGAACGCCGCAGGGGCGCTGCCGACGCGCTACTGGTCCCGGGGCGAGTATGAAGATTGGGACAAGATCAGCGGCCAGTACATGCAGACCAATTATAAGGTCCGCTCACGGTCCTGTCCGCTCTGCCCGATGGGCTGCGCCAAGCTGACGACCGTCCCGGACGGCCCGCACCGGGGCCTGATGATCGAGGGTCCGGAATACGAGACGCTTTACGCCTTCGGCAGCCTGTGCTGCATCAACAGGCTAGACGAAATCGTTTATCTGAACGACCTCTGTGACCGCTACGGGATCGATACCATTACCGCCGGGAATCTGGTCGGCCTGGCTATGGCCGCTAGTGAGCGCGGCCGCTTTCCGGTGCGGGTGGCCTTTGGGGACGCGGCCGCGGCTGTCGAACTGGTCACGGGCATGGTGACCCGCAGCGGTCCGGGCGCCCTACTGGCCGACGGCATTAAAGAAGCCGCCGCCCGTTTGGGTTTGGAGGACCTGGCCGTCCACGTCAAGGGCCTTGAACCGGCGGGCTATGACCCGCGCGTGCTTAAAGGCATGGGGCTGGCCTACATGACCTCGACCCGCGGGGCCTGCCACCTGCGCGCCACCTTTTACAAGCCCGAGCTGTCGGGTATTATCGATCCCCGTACGACGAAGGGCAAGGCCTTGCTTTTCACGGATTACGAGGACCGCCTGACCATTTTCAACACGATGATTCTCTGTGTGTTCTTCAGGGATTTTATCCTCTGGGACGACTTAAGCGAGCTGATTGCCGCGCTTACCGGGCGGGAATACACTATGCCGCGGTTGAGGGGCATCGCCAACCGGATTGTCTCTCTCACGCGTTTCTTTAATGTGCGCGAGGGCTTCTCGCGGGCCGACGACGCCCTGCCCGAACGTTTTTATAGGGAGCCCCTGGCGGGGGGCGGCATTGAAAAAGGCGAGATGGAATGTATGCTCGACGAGTACTACGTGCTGCGAGGCTGGAACAGTCAGGGCGTTCCCGGTTATCTGGACGTGAAATAACGGCGTTCCAAGCGGAACCCGGAGCAAGGGGAGTGGGAATGATCGGGGGGTTGACCACGGCGGATTAGGTGTTATACCGGCGGGTGCCGGCAAAAAATCTTTTTTGAATGTTGGAGGCGCCAAGAATATGTCTGTACCAAGTTGTCACGTTCCAACGACGGCGGGACAGCCGGTTGAACTGCGCCGTGGGTTGAAGGCGCGTCACATGCAGCTGATCGCTCTGGGCGGGATCATCGGTAGCTGCTACTTCCTGGGAACGGGCGCCGTGGTGGCCGAAACCGGCCCGGCGGCCTTTCTGGCCTACCTCCTGGGTGGTCTCATCATTTACTTGGTCATGGTCTGTCTCGGCGAACTGGCCGTCCATATCCCGATCTCGGGCTCATTTATCGCCTACGCCACGGACTTCATCTCCCCTGCGTGGGCCTGCGGGATGGGATGGTCGTACTGGCTTACCTGGGTCTTTTACGTCCCGTCCGAAATGGTGGCCGCCGGGATCATCATGCACACCTTTGTGCCGAGCATCGGAACGATATGGTGGGCCGTCTTTTTCGGCTTGCTGATTACGGTGATCAACCTTCTCTACGTGGGAACCTTCGGAGAAACCGAATTCTGGCTGGCTTTAATAAAGATTGTGGCAATCATCGGGTTCTGTATCATGGCCGTGCTGATCTTCCTGGGGGTGATCGGCCATGAGGGCTTCCTGGGTTCGTCGGTGCTCTTAAGTTCAGGCACGCTGTTCCCCAACGGGGCCTGGATCGTCTTCCTGACCATGGTGCTCATCCTAGTGAACTTCCAGGGTTCGGAAATCGTAGGCCTGGCGGCCGGCGAAAGCAAGGAGCCGGAAAAAACCTTGCCTATCGCTATCCGTAACGTAACGTACCGGATCATTGCTCTATACGTTATCCCTGTTTTACTGCTGGTAACGATTCTGCCCTGGGAGCAGGCCGGGGTGGAAGAGAGCGTATTCGCCGCCGCCCTGAACTACTACGGGTTCGGCTGGGCGGGCGCGATCTTCTCCTTTGTCGTCCTTACGGCGGCCATTTCCTGTTCCAACAGCGGCTTGTACGGCTGCGTGCGCGGCCTGTACGGTTTGGCCAAGGAGGGCATGGCCCCCAGGACGTTTACGAAGCTCAACCGTAACGGGGTGCCGCAAAACGCCGTCTTGTTCACCATCGCCTGCTGCTGGCTGTGCATAGTGCCGGGCGTCTATTCCTATAACGAGGACCCCGGGCTCATCGGTAATATCTACGTTATTCTCCTGGGGCTATCCGGTTTTTCCGGCGCGATCGCCTGGATTTCGATCTGCTGGTCTCAGCTCAATTTCCGGCGGCGCCTCGAAAAAATGGGTTATGACATTAACAAGCTGAAGTTCAAGGTCAAGTTCTTTCCTTACGTTACGCACTTCGCGATTTGGATTCAGGTGGCTGCCCTGGGAGTCATCGCCTGGAATCCTGACCTGCGGATGGCCGTGATTATCGGTTTGCCTCTGTTGGTGATTCCGATTATCTGGTATAAGCTATGGGGCTACCGTTATGCTCCCACAGTCGTAACCAGAATAAGGTTCGAGGATGTCTTTAAAGCATAACGCTCACGTCGTTTCTTCAGGCGTCAAGTCACAACCTGGGGTGCCCCACATTCAATGAGGCACCCCAGGTCTTTTTGCCGGCAGGGATTTGTGCGCGTGACACCCCGGAGTGGTACCATAGATATGGAAAAGGCGATCAGCGTGCCGGAGGTAGAGGGAGGAGCACAGTTCCTTGTTTACACTGACCGTCGGTTTGCGCCCCCGGGTGGCGATGGCGTTCTGCCGGCAGTGCCACAAGCCCTGGCGGGAACTGCACGGCGTGCGGCTGGACGCGCGATGCTGCACCTGCGACGCCCGGTTCGATTGGGCCGACATATTCTTTGTTCACGCTTTTTGCCCGGAACAATGGCCTTTAATTTTAAGCCGGGGGGTTTTTGACCCTGAAACCTTCAGCGTTAAGGCCGAGCGCTGCCTGGGTATCACGGGGCACGAGCGACGCAAGTACCCGTGCCGGTTCTGGACGCCGGATGGCTGCATTCTTTCTGCTCCGGCGCGCCCGCAGATGTGCCGCGCCTTCGTCTGCCGCAGGCTCACCAAGCTCTATTCGGAAACCGTGGCCTTGGTGGCCGAGCTTGTCCTGGAAAACCACAAGCTCTTATGCGATACTGAACTCCAAAGGGAGGTCTTTTCGCTGTCCAGGGCAGGGGTAGGGGCGGAGGAGACTGTCCATAGGCTTTTGCCACGGTACCTTGAATACGTAGACAGGGTGGGCCGAGCGGCTGCAGCTCGCTTTAACGCCGTGAACCGGCGAGAGGTGCGCGTCGTCGTTGAATCCTGGAGTGGGAGTCGAGGGTGAGCTTTTCGCGACATTAAGCTTGACAGCCGGTTCAACGGCACTTATACTTTGGACAAATACCATATAGCAGTAATCCTGGGTGCCCCGCTTAACGGCAGGGAGAATAGGGAAACCGGTGCGAATCCGGTGCGGACCCGCCGCTGTAACCGGGTACGAAAGCCACAGCAAGCCCACTGGCGGTAAAACCGCCGGGAAGGTGTGGCCGTAGGACGATCCGGAAGCCAGAAGACCTGCCCAGGGTGGAGAACATACCGCCTCGCGGACTAAGGGGGTATGGAGGTATGCCGGGATTGAATACGTAATCCCTGATTCGTTCACTAACGGGTCAGGGATTTGTTTTTGGCCTAGTATAAAAGAGAGGATGGTCATCGTGCACGTTATGGAAGGTTTTCTGCCCATCGGCCACGCGCTGGCCTGGGCGGCGGCCTCGGCGCCCTTTGTCGCGCATGGGCTGTACTCCATAAAGAAGAAAGTCAGTTCCCAGCCCGAAGCAGGAATGCTCTTGGGTCTTTCAGGTGCGTTTGCCTTTACGCTCTCCGCGCTGAAACTCCCTTCCGTTACGGGGAGCTGTTCCCATCCCACTGGTACCGGGTTGGGCGCAATCCTCTTCGGACCCACCGTGATGTCGGTCATCGGCTGCTGCGTGTTGTTGCTGCAGGCGTTGCTGCTGGCCCATGGAGGCATCACCACTTTGGGGGCCAATACCTTTTCAATGGCTGTTGTAGGGCCTTTCGTGGCGTACGGATTGTTCCGCCTCTGCCAGTTGCTGCGCCTGCCCTTCAGTTGGGGCGTTTTTGTGGCGGCCTTCGGCGGTGACCTGATGACTTACGTTACGACATCCGTACAGTTGGCCCTGGCTTTTCCCGATCCTGTCGGCGGGTTTATGGCCTCCCTGGTCAAATTCGGAACGGTTTTTGCCGTCACCCAGATACCACTGGCTATCAGCGAGGGGCTGCTCACCGTACTGGTATTCGGAGCCCTGCGCAGGCACAGCGAAAAGCAGCTGCGCGATCTGGCGGTGCTTCCGGGAGGTGCAGGAAGTTGAACAGATTCACAAAAAACGCGCTGCTCGTCTTTGGTATATTCTTACTGGTCGTCCTGCCCTTCTTCCTGGTTTCCGGAACCGGTGATCCTGGCAAAGAAATGTTCGTCGGGGCGGACGGGAAGGCCGAAGAGATAATCAAGGAAATAAGGCCCGACTATGAACCCTGGGCCAAACCCTTCTGGGAGCCGCCGTCCGGGGAGATCGAGAGCCTGCTCTTCACCTTACAGGCCGCCATGGGCGCGGGGTTCATCGGCTACTACTTCGGCCGCAAACACGGCGGGAGGTGAGGCAATTGATTGACCGGTGGGCGTACGCCAGTCCCCTGGCGCGCAGGCACCCTCTGGAAAAAGGCGTGCTCGCGCTCCCGGCGCTCGCCGCCTGCCTGGTGGCGAAGTCCTGGTGGGTACCGGTATTGGCTTTCGGGTTTATGTCCGTCCTGATCCTGGCCGTGGCTCTTATACCCTGGCGAGTTTACCTGCGCCTCTTGCTGGCGCCTGCCGCGTTTCTGGCCGCCAGCCTGCCTGCTATAGCCCTTTCAGTGATCTTCACACCTTCGGGGGAGGGTTACTGGATAACGCTTGGTAGTGCTTATGTGGGTTTTACGTCAGATGGACTGGCCCAGGCGCGTAACGTCATGGCCCGTTCTTTGGGTGCTGTCTCCTGTATGTGCTTCCTTGCTCTGTCCACGCCGATGCCCGACATAATCGGTTTCTTAAGGCGCTGCCGGGTACCGGCGCTGTTCTTGGATCTCCTGGCCCTCATCTATCGTTTTGTGTTCATTCTCCTGGAAACCGGGTTGACGATGCAGAAGGCTCAGGCGCTGCGTCTGGGTTACAGCACGCCGGGCGCCGGCTTCCGGTCGGCCGGCTGCCTGCTCGCCAATCTCTTTGTGCGGACTCAGGACCGCGCCCGCAGCCTGGAGGTCGCCCTTGCCACGAGGGGCTACGAAGACCGTTTAAACGTGCTAGAGAGGCCGTGCCGCTTATCGGCGCGCAATGTGGTACTGTCGGCGGTCATGGGCGGGTGGCTGCTTGTCCTGGCTGTTGTGACTGCGGGGGTTGGCTAGTGCACGACGCGGTTTTTGAAGTGCGGGGAGTGACTTACCGCTATCCGGACGGCACGCCCGGGCTGCGGGGCGTCAGCGCGGTGTTGCGACGGGGAGAGAGGATCGCCATCCTGGGTGCAAACGGGGCGGGCAAGACGACGCTCTTTCTGCACCTGGTCGGCGTCCACAGGCCGAACGAGGGAAGCGTGTATTTTGACGGCCGGCCCCTGTCCTACGACCATCGTGCCCTGCAGTTTTTGCGCCGCCGGGTTGGGATGGTTTTCCAGGACCCCGACGCCCAGCTTTTTTCGGCCAGCGTCTACCAGGACGTTTCCTTCGGCCCCCTTAACCTTGGTCTTTCCGAGACCGAGGCGCGCCGGCGCGTGGAACAAGCGCTTGCCGCGGCGGGCATCGCCGATCTGGTGGAACGCCCGACGCATGCGCTGTCGCACGGTGAAAAGAAGCGGGCGGCACTGGCGGGCGTGCTGGCCATGGAACCGGATGTCCTGATCTTTGACGAGCCCACGGCCGGGCTCGACCCGCAGGGGGCCTCGGAAATGGTTGAACTCCTGCGGCGCCTGCAGGCCGGAGGGAAGACCGTGCTCTTCTCCACTCACGACGTTGACCTGGCTTATACCGCCGCCGACTGGTGCCTGGTGCTTGCCGGAGGACGGGTCGTCGGACAGGGACCGCCGGCGGAGGTTTTCAGGAACCAGGTCCTTCTGGCCGCCGCCGGACTGGTCAGGCCGTGGCTGCTGGACCTTTTTGAAGAGGCCTGCCGCAGGGGCTGGGTGGCTGACGGCGAGAAGCCCCCGTTGCACCGGGAAGCCCTTCTGAGGGCCTTGGAGGACGGCCTCGGCGCCGGCAGGATGCCGCCGGAAGGAAGCGTGGGCGCGGCGCCGGGAGTCGCCGGGGTCGGCGGGGCGAAGGACACACCGACGACGCCGGGGGGCTTGCCGCAGAAGAGCAGGGTATACACCCTCTACGAGCGACCGGTGTCGGGGGATGAGATCGAGGCCGAGTCCTTCCGCCGGATCGAGGCGGAAGCGCCGCTTCACAGTTACAGCCCCGAAGAATGGAGCGTGGTGCGGCGGCTCGTCCATACCACGGCGGACTTCGGCCTGGTGGGAACGGTGCGCTTCTCGCCGGGGGCCGTCGAGGCCGGGATAAGGGCGCTGAAGCGGGGCGCCTGCATTTTCGCCGACGCTAATATGATCAGGGCGGGGATTTCCTTCGGCCGGCTCCGGCGGGCGTGTCATGCCTACACGGCGGAACACGTTCACTGCCTGATCGCCCATCCGGCCGTGATGGACGAGGCCCGGGCCGCTGGCCTGCCGCGCTCGCTCTTCGCGGTACGCATGGCCCGCCCCATCCTCGAAGGGGGTATCGCGCTGGTAGGCAATTCGCCGGTGGCCCTCTTGGAACTGAACAGGATGATCCGGGAAGGGGAGGTCAGGCCGGCCCTGGTGGTGGCCATGCCGGTAGGCTTCGTCCATGTGGAGGAAAGCAAGCGGGAACTGATGGAGCTGGACGTGCCTTATATCTGCCTGGCCGGGCGGCGGGGAGGAAGCACCCTGGCGGTGGCGGCGCTGCACGCCCTGGCCATGGCCGCCGGCGATCAAGGGCCGACTACCGATGTTTAACGACTGACGATTGAAAACGAGGTGCTGTTGATGCGCGCAATAATTCTATTAGGACACGGGAGCCGCGTGCCCGAAGCAGCCCGAGAAATGGAGATCCTGGCGGGGATGCTGCGGGAGATCACCGGAATCCCGCTGGTGCGGGTTTGTTTTCTCTCCCGCCTGGGACCACACCTGCCCGAGACCCTGGCGGCCTGTGTCGCCGACGGCGCCGTGGAGCTCATCATTATCCCCTACTTCCTGCACGCCGGGCTGCACATCCTCGTCGACATCCCCGGCGAACTGCAGAAGCTGGCGGCGGACTACCCCGGCGTAAGGATCGTCTACGGGCGGCATCTGGGTTGCGACCCGGTCTTCGCGGACATCCTGGCGCGCCGCGTGCAGGAGTCACTGGACCTACCCGACGTGCGCGAGATCAAGGTGCCCGACCGTGCCCGGTACCCGGTACCGCCCGGGCAGGGCGAGTTCGTGGAAGTGCTCCCCGATTTTTGCGCCGGCGGGCGGGGGGAATGAACGGCGGTGGCGGCCGGGGGAGGGGACAAAAACGAGCTTCCCGCAACAGCGGCCTGCGGCGGGGTTACACGACCGGAACGTGCGCGGCGGCGGCGGCGCGGGGCGCCGCCCTCTGGCTGCTTGAGGGGCGCTTTCCCGAAAGGGTCGCGATCCTTTTGCCCGGCGGTGAACAGGTAACCCTCCCGGTGCATGCGGTCTTCCGCGACACGTCCGCCGCCCAGTGTTGCGTGATTAAGGATGCGGGTGACGACCCCGACGTAACCGACGGGATGGCCATCCACGTCCGCGTCGAATTTGCCGCAGCCTCGGGCGTCGTCATCGACGGGGGGGAGGGCGTGGGGCGCGTCACCAAACCGGGCCTTCCCGTCCCGGTAGGCGAGGCCGCGATCAATCCCGTGCCGCGGGCGATGATCGCCGGCGCGCTGGCCGGCCTTGTTCCCACCGGCGGGGGCTGGAAGGTTACCGTTTCCGTTCCGGGAGGGGATAATGTCGCACGGCGCACCTTTAATCCGCGGCTGGGCATTGCCGGGGGCATCTCGATTCTCGGCACCAGCGGCTATGTCGAGCCGCGCAGCCTCGACGCCCTGCGGCGCTCGCTCCCGCCGCTCCTGGACGTCCTGCGCGCCTCCGGCTGCAGGGAGGTCTGCCTGGTCCCGGGCAACATCGGCCGCCGGGCGGCGCGGCGCCTGCAGCCGCCGCCCGCGGAGGAGCAGATCGTTGAGGTCAGCGATTTCCTGGGTTTCATGCTCGACGAGGCATACCGGCGGGGTTTTGCCCGGATCGTCCTCGTCGGGCACCCGGGTAAGCTGGCCAAGATCCTGAACGGGGACTGGCAGACGCACTCCAGATTTGCCGGGCCGGCCAACGGCGCCGTCATCGACTTCTGTGCCGCTGCCGGCCTGCCGGAAGACCTCATCCGGCGTTTGGGGGAACTGTCGACGGTGGAAGCGATCCAGCAGGCGCTGATTAATGAAGGGTACGGCCGTTTGCTCGGGATGCTGGCGTCCAGGATCAAGGTTCTCGTGCAAGAAAGGCTGGGCCCAGGACCTTACGTGGCGGTGCACCTCTGCGACCTGCAGGGGAACATCGTGGGGGAGGCGCCATGAAACCGGAACGGGGGAAACTGACCATCGTGGGCTGCGGGCCGGGCGGAGCGGAGTATTTGACGCAGCAGGCCCTTACGGCGGTAGCCGAGGCTGACTTGCTCTGCGGCCCCCGGTTTCTGCTCGACCTCTTCCCGGAGGCCCGAGGCGAGCGGGTGGTGACAGGCTCCGACGCCCGGCAGGTGGCGGCCCTGATCCGTTCCCGCATGGACGAATGCCGCGTGGCGCTCCTGGTGACGGGCGATCCCGGGCTGCACAGCCTGGCCGGCCCGGTGGCGCGCCTTCTCGGCCGGGAAAGGGTACAGGTTGTTCCCGGGGTGAGTTCGGTGCAACTTGCCTTTGCACGTCTGGGCCTTCCTTGGGAAAACGCCCGGGTTTTCAGCCTGCACGGCGTCTCCGAGGAAGAGGCTGAGTTTGTCCTAGGCGCTCTGGCTGCTGTGTCTACCGCCGCCGTACTTTGTTCGCCGGCCTGGACACCCGGGAAAATCTTTGGTGTACTTCGGAATACGGCGGGGCACCGCCGGGCTTACGTTTTCTGGGACCTGGGGCGACCTACGGAAGGGCGGATGGCCGGGACGGTCACTGAACTGGCCGGGCGTTTTGAAGGCACCGGTCGAAGTGTATTGATTTTGACGGAGGCGGAAGAGTGAAAGGTGAAATGCAGGGATCATTCTGGGGCGTCGGGCTTGGCCCCGGGGACCCGGAGCTGATGTCGCTGAAAGCGAAACGCCTTATCGAGGAAGCGGACTGCGTGGTCGTGCCGAAGTCCAGCCTGGCCGGGGAGAGCCTGGCCCTGGAAATCGCCCGCCCGTTCATAGGCGAAAAACCCGTACTGGAATGCGAGTTTCCCATGCGCCGGGACGAGCGGGAACTGGCACCTTACTGGGCGGCGGCCGCCGAGGAAATCGCCGAGAGGGTCCGGCGGGGGGAGAAGGTGGTCTTCCTGACGCTGGGGGACTGCCTTACCTACAGCACCTACTGCTACGTCCTGCGGGAGCTGCGCCAGAGGCTTGCGCCGGGACTGATCCGCTCGGTCCCGGGCATCACCAGTTATGCCGCGGCGGCGTCCGCCGCCAACTTCCCTCTGGGCGAGAAGGACGAGCGAATCGCGGTGGTGCCGGTGCCTCGCGGCGACCTGGCGCCCGTGCGGCAAGTCCTGGAAGAGTTCGAGACGGTGGTGCTGATGAAGGTCGCCAAGCAGCTGCCCGCCGTGATCAACCTGCTGCGCGAAATGGGCCTGGACGGGCACGCCGTCTTTGCCAGCCACGTTTCCCAGCCGGAGGAGTACCTTACGTCGGACCTGCAGTCCCTGCCGGAGGGCGAACACGGCTACCTGTCGGTGATCCTGGTGCGCAAAAAAGGGGGGCGTGCGTCTTGACCGTTTATTTCATCGGCGCCGGGCCGGGGGACCCCGAACTGATCACGGTGCGGGGGAAGCGCCTTCTGGAGCGCTGCCCGGTGGTCATTTACGCGGGCAGCCTGGTCAACCCGGAAATCCTGCGCTGGGCGCGGGCCGACGCGGAGAAGCACGACGCCAGCCGGCTGGACTTGGAGGCGCAACTGGCCGTGATCACCGAAGCCGCGGCTGCGGGACGCGATGTCGCCCGGCTGCACACCGGAGATCCCTCGCTTTACGGGGCCCTCGCCGAACAGGTGCGCGCCCTGGAGCGCCTGGGCATTCCTTACGAGGTGGTGCCGGGGGTCAGCGCCTGCTTCGCGGCGGCAGCCTTGCTGGGTAAGGAATACACCCTTCCCGGGGGCTCGCAGACCCTGATCCTGACGCGCCGGGCGGGGCGCACGCCGGTGCCCGAAAGCGAAAGCCTGGCGCGGCTGGCCGCGGCCCGGGCCAGCCTGGCGCTGTACTTGAGCGCCGCCGACGCGGCGGGAGTACAGGACGATTTACTCCCCGCCTACGGCGCCGAATGCCCGGCGACCGTGGTTTACCGGGCGACCTGGCCCGACCAGCGGATTATCCGCTGCCGCCTCGCGGATCTGGCCGCAACCGTCCGGGAGTCGGGGGTTGAGCGGCACGCCCTGATCCTGGTCGGGTCCTTCCTGGAGCAGGACGGCGGGGCCAGCTATCTTTATTCGAAGGAGCGTTTGCGGGGTGAAGGATAACCGGCCGCTGGCGGTAGTGGTCGTCAACGAGGCGGGCTTCGCCCCCGGCGCGGCGGTGGCCGAAGCCATCGGGGCCTTCCTGTACGTTCCGGTTCGATTGTCAGCTGTTCAATCGGCACCGCCGCGTCCCGGAGCCGTCGTGGGATACGAGGGTTCGGCGGGTGACGTGGTCAGACAATTGTTCGGGGAAGGCCGCGGGCTGGTGCTGGTCATGGCCGCAGGCATCGCCGTACGCCTTTTGTCGGGCCTGCCGGAAGACAAGCGGCGCGACCCCCCGGTGGTAGTCCTGGATACCGCTGCCCGCTACGCGATCAGCCTGCTCGCCGGGCATGAAGGCGGCGCCAACGGGCTGGCTTATCGGGTGGCGGCCGCGGTGGGGGCCGAACCGGTGGTCACCACCGGCAGCGAGGCTCACCGGACGCTCGTCGTTGGGCTCGGCTGCCGCCGGAGCGTCGGTGCGCCGGCGATCATGGCGGCCATCGAACGGGGGCTGACCCTGGCGGGGCGGAAGAAGAATGATATTCGGGTTGTGGCTACCGCCGATTTCAAGGCCGGCGAGCCGGGCATCCTTGAGGTTTGCTCCGCCTTGGGCGCGGGACTGCAAGTGTTCGGCCGGGAGGCCATCCGGGGCGTTGACAGGTTGTTCGGCGAGTCGCGCTGCACCCGCAAGTATTTTGACGTGGGAGGAGTTGCTGAACCATGCGCCTTTCTGGCCGCCCGCAACGGTCGGATCATCCTGCCGCGCCTGGTGGCGGACCAGGTGACGGTGGCCCTGGCCGAGGATCGCTTGTGGTCGCCGGGATCGGGCCGGGGGACGCCGAGCACCTGACGCCTGCCGCCCGCGCCGCCATAGCGGAAGCCGAGGTGGTGGCCGGCTACCCTCTTTACCTCGACCTCGTCCAGGAACACCTGGCGGGGAAAGAACTGATCAAGAGCGGAATGCGCCGGGAGGTCGAGCGGGTCCGGGAGGCCATCGCCGCAGCCCTTGCCGGCCACCGGGTGTGCCTGGTTTCAAGCGGTGACGCCGGGGTTTACGGGCTGGCCGGTCTGGTCCTCGAGGAACTGGCCCGCCGCGACCTGGCGCTGCCCCTCAAGGTCGTCCCGGGCGTGACGGCCGGCCTTGCCGCAGCGGCGCTCCTGGGGGCGCCGCTGGCCCACGACCACGCGGTGATCTCCCTTTCCGACCTCCTCACCCCCATCGACCTCATCAAGAGGAGGGTGCGGGCGGCCGCCGAGGCCGACTTCGTCCTTGCCCTGTACAACGTGCGCTCGCGTACGCGCGTCGAGCCCTTTATGGCGGCCCTGGACATCCTGCGGGAAACGCGCCCGCCCGGGACGCCGGCGGGCATCGTCCGCAACGCTTTCCGGGAGGGGCAGGAGAGGCGCGTCGTCACGCTGGCCGAACTGGTCCCGGACGACGCCGACATGCTGACGCTGCTCATCGTGGGCAACACGCGGACCTTCACCTGGCGCGGGTTCATGATTACGCCCCGCGGCTACTTCGACAGGGGAGCCCACGATGATTAACGTGCCGCGCCTGCTCGTGGCCTCACCGTCGAGCGGGCAGGGGAAGACGACCCTGACCCTGGGCCTGCTTCGGGCGTTAAGGCGGCGGGGCTTGGCGGTGCAGCCCTTCAAGGCGGGGCCCGACTACATCGATCCGGGCCACCACACGCGCGCCGCCGGCAGGGCGTCGCGCAACCTGGACACCTGGCTCATCGGTGACGAGGCTTCGCGCGAGCTGTTCCAGCGGGCTGTCGCGGGAACAGACATCGCGGTTCTGGAAGGGGTAATGGGCCTGTACGACGGGCTGGGGGACGGCACCACGCGGGCCTCCAGCGCCGAACTGGCCAAGATGCTGCGGGCGCCCGTCATCCTGGTCGTCGACATCTCACGGCAGGGAGCCAGCGCGGCGGCTGTCGTCCTGGGCTTTAAGGCCCTTGATCCCGAAGTGCATGTCGCCGGGGTCATCCTCAACCGCGCTGGCTCGGCACGGCACGCCGGCCTGGTCACCGAAGCCGTTGCGCGCTATTGCCGGGTGCCCGTCCTCGGAGTGATCCCAAGGGAAGAGAAGCTGAAGATCCCGGAACGGCACCTCGGGCTTTTTACAGGAGCGGAGGGCGACTGGGAAACGGTGTACGAGCGGCTGGCCGACATCGTCGAGCAGCACGTCGACCTTGCCGTTTTGCAGCGGCTGGCCGGAACGGCGCCGGCCCTGCCCCGGGTGAACCCCTGGATTTTTGCAGGAGACGCTTCGGCAGGGACGGTGCGGGTGGGGGTGGCCCGCGACGAGGCCTTCAGTTTTCTTTACGCCGACAACCTGGA
The DNA here is from genome assembly GCF_052618305.1 of Desulforudis sp. DRI-14. The sequence goes on from NZ_JBQXEZ010000003.1 coordinate 85,075, forward strand.
CATACTGCGTCACCACGGCGCCGAACCGATTTTCTTCAGCCCTCTCCACGACGACCGCCTGCCCCACGGCTGCGCCCTGCTCTACTTCGGCGGCGGTTACCCGGAACTGTACGCCGGGGCGCTGGCCTCCAACCGGGCGATGCTAACCGCCGTCAGGTCCTACGCGGCGGCGGGGGGACGGATCTACGGCGAGTGCGGCGGCTTGATCTACCTGGGGGAGGGGTTGACCGACCTGGAGGGCCGTTACCACCCGATGGCCGGTCTGCTCCCGGTGCGCGCCGGCATGGCCGGCCGGCGGCTTTCTCTGGGTTACGTCGTGGCCCGGGCCCTGTATGACAACTTGATTCTAAGGGCCGGCGAGGAGGTCCGGGGCCATGTTTTTCACTACTCGGAAGCCGACCCCGCGCCCGGCAGCCGGGCCTGCCTGACTGTCCGCCAGGCTTATGGGACGCAAGCCCGCAAGGAGGGCTGGCAGGCCGGGTCCGTTTTCGGCTCTTACCTGCACCTGCACTTCGCCTCAGCCCGCCAAGTACTGCAGCGCTTGCTGAAAAAGCAGTGAGCTGTTTGCTGTGGGCTTTTCTATATCTCCTAATGCTTGATGCTTAACGCTTAGTGCGTGTTTTAGGGGTGGGACTGTGAAGTGGGATCACGGCGGCGCCATGACGGGCGTCACTATAGATTTCAGCGTAAGCCTCAACCCGCTCGGGCCTCCGGACTGTGTTGCCGAACTGTTGCGGGACGCCCTTCCCTTGATAACCCGTTACCCTTCTCTTGATGCGGCTCCCGCGCGCCGTTCCCTGGCGGCATTTCTCGGCCTTGACCCGGGAGAGGTGCTGGTGGGAAACGGTGCAACCGAGCTGATCGGTCTCCTGGTACGCGCCCTGCGGCCGGGCCGGGTCTGGGTTATAGAACCGTGCTATTCGGAATACCGCGGCGCCGCCGAGGCCTGCGGCCTTCCGGTGGCGGCGGCGCCCTCGCGGGTCGTGGACGGACGTTTCGAACCGTTGTGGGAGGCGCTTGCGCCCGAGCCGGGCGACGTGGTCTTTATCGGTTATCCGAACAATCCCACCGGTCAGCTTCCGCCGCGGGAGGCGCTGGAGCGCTTGCGTAAGACCCGTCCCGGGGTTTACTGGGTATTTGACGAGTCGTTTCTGGCTTTTGTAGACCCCGCAAAGGGGTCTTCGCCGGTCCTGCCGCCCGTACCCGGGGTGGCGGCGGTGTGTTCGCTGACCAAGTTTTACACCGTGCCCGGGCTGCGGCTCGGTTACCTCGTCGGGACAGGAGACCTGGTGCGGCGGCTCCTGGCGGCGAAAGACCCCTGGAGCGTAAACGGCTTGGGCGAGCACCTCGTCGGCCGGCTGCTCGCCGAAACGGCTTACGCTGCAGAGACCAGGGCCTTTGTGACGGCCGAGCGGGCACGGGTGACGGCCGCACTGGAGAGGCTGGGGCTCCGCGTTTTCTCCGGGGATGCGAACTTCTTGCTCTGCGCGCTGCCCGACGGTTACGAAGTCCAAGCCCTGAACGCCTGCCTGCTGCGACATGGCATGGCGGTGCGGAACGCCTCCACCTTCGCCGGGCTTTCGGCACGTCACTTCCGCATGGGGCTGCGCAGGGCCGACGAGAACGACCGGCTGCTCGAAGTCTTATCAGGTTTTCTGCGGGGTGACAACGTATGACGGCGCGCGTGCTGATGGTTCAGGGGACGTCCTCTTCGGCGGGCAAGAGCCTTATCGTCGCCGGTCTTTGCCGCCTCTACGCCCGGAGAGGCTTCCGGGTGGCGCCTTTCAAGAGCCAGAACATGGCCCTCAACTCTTACGCCACCCCGGACGGCAGGGAAATCGGCCGCGCCCAGGCCTTGCAGGCCGAGGCCGCGGGCGTTCCGCCCCACGTGGACATGAACCCCATTCTCCTGAAACCGACGGGGGAGGCGGGCAGCCAGGTGGTGCTGCTGGGTCGTCCCCTGGGCGTCTACAAGCCGGCCAATTATTACGCCTTAAAGGAAAAGCTGTGGCCGCTGGCCGCCGCCGCCCTCGACCGGATCCGGGCGGGTGCGGACCTCGTGTTTGCCGAAGGGGCGGGAAGCCCGGCTGAAATCAACCTCCGGCCGCACGACATCGCCAATATGGAGGTGGCGCTTTACGCCGGGGCTTCCGTTCTGCTTGTCGGGGACATCGAGCGCGGCGGGGTGTTCGCCTCCCTGCTCGGGACGATGGAACTGCTGGCGGAGAGGGAACGGGAACTTGTCGCCGGTTTCGTGGTCAACAAGTTTCGGGGAGACGAGGAACTCCTGCGGCCCGGGCTGGCTTTAATCGGGGCGCGGACGGGGCGGCCGGTGCTGGGCGTATTACCTTACCTGCACGACCTCCACCTCGACGAGGAGGATTCGGTGGGCCTCTCCGGGCGGGGAAAGGTGCCCGCCCCGGGCGACCTGGCGGTGGCGGTGATCCGCCTGCCCCGGATCTCCAACTACACCGATTTCCTGCCCCTCGAGACCGAGAACGGGGTGGCGCTGTGTTACGTCGACCGCCCGCAGGGGCTGGACGGCGCACACGCGGTTATCCTGCCGGGCAGCAAAGAGACGCTGGCCGACCTGGCTTGGCTCCGCCGCCGCGGGCTGGACCGGGCCCTGCGTGATTTCGCCGCCCGGGGAAAGCCTCTTTTGGGTATTTGCGGCGGTTTCCAGATGCTCGGCCGGACCATCCGGGAAGGGGGGCAAACGGTGGCGGGGCTGGGCCTGCTGCCCGTGCGCACCCGCTTCGCGCCCGAGAAGCGCACCGTTCAGGTGCGCGGCGTCACGGCCGAGGGGGTTTGGGGCATCCCGGGCGGGCTTTCGGTACGGGGGTACGAGATTCACAGGGGATTCTCCGAGGTCTGCGGGGGCAGGCCGTGCTTCCTGCTCGACGGGCAGGGGACGGGGCTGGCACCCGAAGGCTGCGCCGCCGAAGAAGGTTATGTGGCGGGGACTTACCTGCACGGCTGCTTTGACTCCGACACGTACCGGACGCAGTGGATAGCCGCCGTGCGCCGCCTCGCGGGGCTGCCGGCCCGGCCGTCCGAGCAGCCGGGGTTCGCCGCCCGCCGACAGAGGGACCTGGACCGCATCGCCGACCTGCTGGCGGAAAGAATCGGGGTGGAGCGACTGGATGGAATTCTTGGCCTATAGGGCCGGAGTGATCCTGGCCGCCGTGGTCCTGGACCGGCTGCTGGGCGATCCGCCCCAGCTCCCGCACCCCGTTCGGCTGATCGGGTACTTGATCGCCTCCGGCGAGTCCATCCGGCGCCTACCGCTGCCGGTGCGCTGGTCGGGGACCCTGCTGGCGATGGGTGTGATCGCGGTAACCGGTGCGGCGGCATGGCTGCTTGTTAAACTGGGGTACGCGGCGGGCTTTTGGTGGGGCCTAGCCGTGGAAGCCTTGCTCGTCTACCTGGCCGTCGCCCCTCATTCGCTAGCCGGTGAGGCGTTGGCGGTGGACGGACATCTGCAGCGTGGCGACCTGCCGGGCGCGCGCCAAAGGTTGGCGATGATCGTCGGGCGTGACACCGCCGGTCTCGATGAACGGGAGGTCCGCCGGGCGGCGGTGGAGACGGTGGGCGAGAATACGGTCGACGCGGTCCTCTGCCCGGTTTTTTACGCGCTGCTCTTCGGAGCGGCGGGAGCCTGGGTTTACAAAGCGGTCAGCACGCTGGATTCGATGATCGGTTACCGGCACGAGCCGTACCGCGATTTCGGCTGGGCAGCCGCCCGGCTGGACGACTTCGCCGCCTTCGTCCCGGCGCGGCTGACCCTCTTTTTCGTGCCCCCGGCGGCCCTGCTGTCCGGCCTTTTCGCACGGGACGCCTGGCGGGTGGGCTGGCGGGACCGCCTGGCTCACCCCAGCCCCAACGCCGGCCACGGAGAGGCGCTGTTCGCCGGGGCGCTCAACGCCTGTCTCGGCGGGCCGTCGACTTACAACGGGATACCTTCGGAAAAACCGTACCTCGGCGCGGAATACCCGCCGCCCGGACCGCCGGCCATACGCCAGGCGGTAACCCTGCTCTGGGCGACCGCCTGGCTGTTTGCGGCCGCGGGCGCAGCCGTTCTGGTTTTCCTCAGCCGGTTTTGAAAAGAGGGAATTCCAGGCCGTCTAGGAGGAATAAAACATTTGAAAGTTGAGCGACAATCACCCGAAGTGGTGCTGGTCCTCGGCGGCGCCCGGAGCGGGAAGAGCGACTGGGGCAGGCGTTACGTTGAGAACCGTTACCAAAAACTGCTTTTCCTGGCCACTGCCCGGGCGGGCGACGCCGAGATGGAGGAGCGCATCGCCCGCCACCGGCGGGAGCGAGGACCGGAGTGGAGTTTGGTCGAGGAGCCGGTGGAGATCGCCGCCGTGCTGTCCGATCCCGGGCGGCGGCCCGGGACCGGCGCGGTCCTGGTTGACTGCCTGACCATGTGGCTGACCAATATCGTCCTGGCCGAAGGGGAGGCGGCGGTCGAACGCCGGACCGGCGAGTTGCTGGCGGTGCTGCGCGAGCCTTCCTGCCCGGTGGTGCTGGTCGCCAACGAGGTCGGGATGGGCATCGTGCCCGAACACGAGCTGGGCCGGTCGTTCCGGGACGCGGCGGGCCGGCTGAACCAGCAGGTGGCTGCCGTGGCCCGTCGCGTGGTGCTGGTCGTCGCCGGTCTGGCCTTGGATCTAAAAAACGAATAGAAGATGGGAGAGAGGAGAAAATGCAACCCACATCCCTTTCCGAAATCATCGGCGCCATCCGTCCGGTTGATCCCGACCGCCTGCGTGCCGCGCAGGACCACCTGGACAACCTGACGAAACCACGCAGGAGTCTCGGCGTGCTGGAAGAGATCGCGGCCCGGATGGCGGCCCTGAGCCGGGAAGCCAGGCCGGCCGTCCGTGCCCCCAGGATCTTCGTCTTTGTGGGCGACCACGGGGCGGTGGAGGAGGGTGTTTCAGCCTATCCTCCCGAAGTCACTACGCTGATGGTCCACAACTTCCTTGCCGGGGGCGCGGCCATCAACGTGCTGGCGCGCCGCGCCGGGGCTGAGGTGCGCGTCGTCGACGTAGGCATGCGGGACAGGGTCGACGTCCCGGGACTGATCGGCCGCAACGTCCGCCGGGGTGCCGGCAACATCGCCCGCGGGCCCGCCATGTCGCTGGAGGAGGCGGAACAGGCTCTGATGGCGGGGACGGAGATGGCCATGCAGGCGGACAGCGAGGGCAGCACCCTGATCGGGCTCGGCGAGATGGGCATCGGCAATACGACCTCTTCGGCGGCCCTGTACGCGGCCCTGTTGCCCTGCGTGCCGCGGGAAATCGTCGGCAAGGGTACCGGGCTGGATGCGGCCGGCGTTGAGCGGAAGATCGAGACGGTAACAAGAGCGCTGGCGGTCAACCGGGAGCGCCTGACCGACCCCCTTTCCGCCCTCGCGGCGGTAGGGGGCCTGGAGATTGCGGCCATCGCCGGATGCTGCCTGGGGGCGGCCGCCCGCGGCCTGCCGGTGGTGGTCGACGGTTTCATTTCGGGAGCGGGAGCCTTGACGGCGATGCGCATGGCCCCGGCGGTCCGCGACTACCTGTTCTTCTCGCACGTCTCGGCCGAGGCGGGACACAGGCTGTATTTCGCCCGTGAGGGCCTGCGTCCTATGCTGGATCTCGACATGCGCTTGGGCGAGGGGACGGGAGCGGCGATCGGGATGCAAATCATCACGGACGCGGTGGCGATCTACAACGAGATGGCCACCTTCGCCGACGTCGGCATCGAGCCGGGAGCCTGACAATGCGCGGGTTGATCAGCGCCCTGCGGACCCTAACAATCCTGCCCGTCCCGGGGCGCGACGCCCCGCGTTTAGCCGACGCCCTGCCTTACTTTCCCGTAGCCGGGGCGCTCCTTGGCGGTCTTGTAGCCCTTGCAGGGCAGGGACTGCTGGCCGCCGTCCCGGGGTGGGCGGCGGGGGCGGCGGCCGTGATGCTGTTGGCGGAGATGCTGCTGACGGGCGTGATCCATACCGACGGCCTGGGCGACGCCGCCGATTCCCTGGGGGCGGGGCGCGACCGGGAGCGGGCCCTGGCGATTATGAAGGATTCGCGGCAGGGCAGTTTCGGCGTCGTGGCCATCGTGCTCGCGCTGCTGTTGAAATGGACGGCCTACGCGCGTCTCCTGGAAACGGCCGGCTGGTGGGGACCCGTTGTTGCGGCCTTTGCTGTTTCGCGGGCGGCCACGGCCCAGTTGGCCGCCTCCCAGCCTTACGCCCGGGCGGAGGGAGGAACCGGCCGGGCCTTTGTCGGCGAAGGGCGCATCCTGCCGGCCGTTGCCGGGTGGCTGGTTGCCGCAGGCATCGCCGTGTTCACCGCGAAATGGGCGGGCCTGGCGGCGCTGGGCCTCGGCGCGGTTCTGGCCTGGGCTTTCGGCCGCTGCTGCCGGGCGCGTTACGGTGGCGTAACGGGCGATTTGCTGGGCGCGCACGTCGAGATATCTCTCGTTTTCGTCCTGTTGCTGCTGGTTGTCTGGCTTTAGAGATCACGGCTGATCGGCGATAAACCTTCATCCCCCGGGTTATACTACCTTTTACGAAAGAGGGCTTCAGGTAAAAAGGCCGGATGCCGGCTGTCGGTCCGGTTTCCGACTTCCAGCCTCTGACCTCTTTTACGGGGGTATGAAAACTGGCTCTTCAACCACCAATGCCGAAAAGCTGGAGGCGGAAGTCCAAACCGCACAAGTTCTGCCCAGGTTGCGGGCACGGCATCGCCCTGCGCGCTCTGGGCCAGACCATCGACGAGCTGGGCATCCAGGACCGCGCGGTGTTCGGCTGCGATATCGGCTGCAGTCTCCTGGCCTGGGATTTTTTCAACGTCGACTCGGTACAGACGCACCACGGGCGGACGACGCCCGTCATCACGGGTGTTAAGAGGGCCAACCCGAACCTGATCTGCATCGCCTACATGGGCGACGGCGGGGGGTACGCCATCGGGTCACAGCACCTGGTCAACGCCGCGGCGCGCAACGAACCGATCACCGTTATCCTGGTCAACAACACCCTTTACGCCATGACCGGGGGACAGATGGCCCCTACCACGCTCCCCGGACAGATCGTGGAAACGGCGCCTTATGGAAGGGATGTTGCGGTGACGGGCCCTCCCATGCAGGGACCCGAAATGGTGGCCGCGGTCACCCCGGAGGGGGCTTACGTAGCCCGCGGCACGATTGCCAAGCTCACGCAACTGCGCAAGATGATGACTAGAGCGCTGCAGAACCAGATGGCGGGCCGGGGATTCAGCTTTATAGAAGTCCTGTCGACTTGTCCCACCAACTGGCGGACCAATGCCCGGGAGACGCTGACCTTTGTGGAGAAAACCATGCCGGAGCATTTCAAGATCGGAGAAATCAAGGTTCCGTCTGAAGCCCCTGCTGGAGCGTAACCGCATCCGTCCCGCCGCTGTTGACGACCGCCGGACCGCCTGGGGTTTTTATTTTCTAAGCCGGGTGCTCAGGGTTTAAGGTAATTCAGAGAGGAATACTTGAGAAAACCGCGAAGCAGGTAACAAATAACAGAGAGCGGCAGGATGATGATAATGAAGATACTGGTCGCTGACGACAGCCTTGTTTCGGCGCGTATGGTCCAAAAGGCATTGGAAGAATGGGGTCATTCGGTGATTGTAGCCCGGGATGGCGCTGAGGCCTGGGACATCCTGCAAAGGGAAGAAATCAGGCTGGTGATAGCTGACTGGGTAATGCCCGTGATGGACGGGCTGGAACTGTGTAAGACCATCAGACATTCGCAGCAGTCCGGGTACGTTTACGTCATCCTTTTGACTTCCAAAGGCAATAAAGATGACATTGTAGAGGGACTGGGTGCCGGGGCGGATGACTACATTACCAAGCCATTCCACCATCAAGAACTGAAGGCCCGCGTCCAGGTCGGAATACGGATCATTCAACTAGAAGAGAAACTCAGAGAAGCAAACAAGAAAATAGCAGCTCTGGCGTCGACCGATGCCCTCACAGGACTACCCAACCGCAGGGTCCTACTGGAGCATCTGGAGGCTCTGGTTGCACGGGGTATTCGCGAGGGCAGGCCCGTAGGCGTAATATTTATGGACCTGGATCATTTTAAGCGCATTAACGACGAGTACAGTCACCTGGCCGGTGACACGGTGCTGCAGGACGTGGCTAAAAAACTGCGCGCGGTAAAACGGGTGTATGATTTCCTCGGACGGTACGGCGGCGAGGAATTTCTCATCCTTGTTGAGGGAGTTAACATTGTAACAGCAGGGGCGATTGCCGAACGGTTCCGGCAAAGCATCAAGTCTACACCCGTAAAGCTGGATTCCGGCGTAAGCCTGCACGTTACGGCCAGCTTTGGGGTCACGGCTCTTAATCCGGCGGCCCCTCAGTCGGTCGACGGGCTTATAGCCGAGGCCGATCAGGCGCTCTATTCGGCTAAGGCCCAGGGTAGGGACAGGGTTTGCTGTTTCGGGCTCAGATGCTGGGACGAGCGGTTGGGGAAGTGTCTCTAGCGTCAACTGGAAAGAAACCTTTTTACCCTCAGTCTCTAAGCACGGGCCGCTTTTCAAAAAGCTGTAGGGCCGATGCTTTGGCGGAAATGTAACGTTCCAAGAATGAGGCGTCTGTTGGCGGAGGAACGATCAAGGAGTCGGTGTCGCCAAGGTCTGCGGGTTTCGCAACCGCCCGGGCGTCGTCCAGGTTGAACAGGCAATCGACCAGCAATAAAGAGGCCTGATCATCGTCCGGGACGGCATAGAAAAGGTACAAACGGTTCAGAAAATCGCCGAAGTCTCTTGCCACGGCAAGGTGGGCAAGGGTGTCTTGCGATTTCAGGTAATCTCTGACTCGTCCGGTACAGTTGCTTTGACGTATCCCGGGGCACTTCCGGATGCTGCCGAAAACCAGGCCGGAAAAGGGAACGGGATCTTCGCCGTCATTCCAGATGCCGACGTACAGTCCGAGGGGGTACAGCCTGCAGGAAGTGGGCCGCGCCTCGTAAACGCTGCACAGCCGGCCGTCCAGGAAGGGGCAAGGGCCTTTCATCGCCTGTTCCAGGAGAAGGCGTATTCTCTTCCCGTACCGGGGGATGAGGGCCAGGACGGTGAATCCGGCGAGGAAAGCGCCGGTGCTTGTTTTGAGTCTTCGGGAAAGGTTCCAGACGTCGAGAGGCGTCAGCAGGAGCCCCACCTCCCGGCAGCACTCGCCGCACTGCCGGCACGAAAAACCGATGGGATCGTTCAATCTCACCGAAGACATGCTTTACCACCCCTTGTCGTTTTGGGGCAGCCACTTCAACCGTGCTGGGTTGACCTCTGTTAGCGGCACCAGCCCTGGGCGATGGGCATTCTCCTGCCGGATCCGAAAGCCTTGGTCGTGACTTTGAGGCCCGGGGCGGCCTGGCGCCTTTTGTATTCGGCCACGCAGATCTTGCGTATGACCTCCCGGACCACCTTTTCGTCCAACCCCCGGGCGGCGATCTCCTCGGGGGCCAGATTTTCCTCGATGTAGGCGTGGATGATGGCGTCGAGAACGGGGTAGGGGGGCAGTGTGTCTTCGTCCCGCTGCCCGGGTTTCAGCTCCGCCGAGGGCGGCTTCGTGATACTGTTGTCGGGGATCACCGCCGCCAGGCTGTTGATGTAACGGGCGAGCTCGTAAACCTTGACTTTGGGGACGTCGGCCAGGACGGCCAGGCCCCCGGACATGTCGCCGTACAGCGTGCAGTAGCCCACCGCCAGCTCCGACTTGTTGCCCGTGCTCAGGACGATGGCGTTTTCCCGGTTGGCGGCGAACATCAAAATGTTGCCGCGGATGCGGGCCTGGACGTTTTCTTCGGCCAGGTCGAGCAGCCTGTCGCCGCCTGGGTTGAGTTCGGCGAGGTAAGTCTTAAAAATGTCTTCTATGGGATGCAGGCGGAACTCGATGTTCAAGCGGAAGGCCAGCTCGCGGGCGTCTTCGACGCTTCCCTCGGAGGAGTAGGCGGAAGGCATGGCGATGCCCACCACGTTCGAGGCGCCGAGGGCAGCCACCGCCAGGGCCGCCGTCACCGCGGAATCGATGCCGCCGCTCAGACCGATGACGGCCCTGCTGAAGCCGGTCTTGCGCATGTAGTCCCGTATGCCGAGAACCAGGGCGCGGTACATCCAGGAAATGTTCTCCTCCGGGGGCTCCAGCGCTGCTGCACCGCCCGCCGGATCGGCGGTATCGACGAGAACGAGGTCCTCCACAAAACTGCCGGCATGGGCCGTAAGCTGTCCGCGGGCGTCTACGGCGAAACTTGACCCGTCGAAGATGAGCTCGTCGTTGCCGCCCGCCTGGTTGACGTAAACCACGGGCTTGCCGTACTTGGCGGCGATACTGCTCACGATGTCCAGGCGGACGGCCTGTTTCCCCATGTGGTAAGGCGAGGCGGAGATGTTAACGAGCAGGTCAGGGCTGCAACGCATTACTTCAGCCACTGGGTCACAATCGTAGCGCCGGCGGTCCCAGTAGTCCTTGTCGTTCCAAATGTCTTCGCAGACGGTCAGTCCCAGCCGGACACCTTTGAACACCGTAACGCCCTGCGGCTGCGGGGCCGGCTTGAAATAGCGGTTCTCGTCGAACACGTCGTAATTGGGGAGAAGGGTTTTAACCCCCTTCCCGAGGATTTGCCCCCCGGCGAACAACAGGGCCGTGTTGAACAGCGCTCCTTCGCCGTCGGGCAGAGGAACCCCCAGAATCACGCCGGTCTCGCCGCTGGCGGCGACCAGCCTCCGCGTGTGCTCTTCAACGGCCTTTATGAACTCCCGCCGGTCCAGAAGATCGCGCGGGGGGTAGCCGGTCAAGGCCATTTCCGGGAAGATCACCAGGTCTGCGCCTTGGGCCGCGGCGTCGGCGATCATCTCTTCGATCCTGGCTACGTTGTAAGGGAAGTTGCCGATGACGGGATTCACCTGGGCCAGGGCGACACGCATCATTCTCAACCCCTTCAAAAACGTTCCTTAAAGAGAGCGGGATGCGGCATGACCTGCGTTGGTGCACCGGTTTGGCTCATTATGCCGTTTTCGGCGGCGCCCTGTCAAGGGCGGGACACTTGCCGGAGGATCCCCTCCACCCATCCGGGATCGAGATTCGCCAGGCGCTTCTTCTTGAGGTTCTCCCTGATGATCCACCGGACGTCCGGGTCATCCGCCCGTGCCCACCGCTCAAAAAAGGGCTTGCCTCCCTCCGGCCAGGCGGCGACGGTCACGCTCCAGCAGTAAGCCAGGGCTTGCTTCAACACCCGAAACGCTTCAGTTTTTCTGTCGGTTGTTTCGGCAAGGGTTCGGGTGATGCCGTCCAGTATCCGCAGGACCCGCAAAACATAACTGCTATCTTTAAGCAGGGCCGGTTCACAGAGCCCGGCGGCCACGGCGCGCAACTCCAGGAGGTTGCCGTCCAGCCAGTTTTCGGCGACGTCCAGGAGCAAAGGCATATCCGCCAGGCCGACCCGCTGCAGCGCCATCGCCACACCTTCCCGGACGCGCCAGCGGGGATCGGAGGCGAAAGAACGCAGGTGCCCGGTCAAAGAATGATCGCCGCGGGCGACAGCCTGTCCCAACCCGATGACCCCGCAGAAGACCAGGAAGGCCTCGGGGGAGTTCTCCGGCGCATTCTCCGGCGACCGTGCCGCCAAACGTTCGAACAGCCCCCGGTCCCCAAGGTCGGCTGCGGCCGCTGCCAGTTCCAAGTTGGCGCGTTTCCCGGGCAACTCCGACTCGCGTTTGAGGAAGGTCTCCCAATCCGCAGGATGCAGAGCGCGAAGAGTTTCTTTATACCGTTCAATTTTGGACAAAAGCGGTTACTCCCTTTACATTTTTGCCGTCAAAATTCAACCAGTATCAGGTTACCCCCTTTGGTCCGGAACAGGACTAACGCCGGTACATGTAGAAAGGACTCCTCAAAGCGCAAAAAAAGTGAGGCGTTGTGACATGCTGCGCGATTTTTGGGACGGTGTTGTTCAGTATGCCGCCCCGTATGCGAGCCAGGAGGCCATGCAAGAACTGGCGCATCACCTTCTCCTAGGGCTGGCCGTACTGGCTGTGGCTTACGTCCTGATTAAGTTATCCCTTTACGCCCTGGACCGCGTCCTTACGCGTTGCTTCCGCGACGACAGCGACACCGGCCTGCGGCGCGACGTCCTGAAGTCCGCCCGGGCGCTTGTCAAGACCCTCGTCCTGTACGGCGGGTACTTCGCGGCGCTGGTCGTCGTACTGCACATCTTCGACGTAAGGGTCATCGAGGCGGCCGACCTTAAGGATGTAGGCATCAAGATTCTGAAGATCGCCGGCATCCTTGTGGGTACCAGGCTGCTGCTCAACCTGGGCCACCTGATCGTCAGCCAGGTGTTCGCCAAAAAGGAGTTCAACGACGCACTGAACAGCGGTCGCCTGCGTACCCTGGAGCCCCTCGTTAAGAACGCTTTGACTTACGCCGCTTTCTTTGTCGCCGGCCTGACCGTTCTGCAGGTCTTGAACGTGAACACCAGCGCCATCCTGGCCAGCGCGGGCATCCTGGGCCTGGCCGTCGGCTTCGGTGCCCAGAACCTCGTGCGGGACGTCATCAGCGGGTTCTTCATCGTTTTCGAGAACCAGCTGGCCGTCGGCGATTACGTTGAGGCGGCCGGCGTGGTCGGCGTAGTCGAGGAAACGGGGCTGCGCACCTGCAAGATCAGGCAGTGGACCGGGCAGTTGCACATCGTGCCCAACGGGGAGATCACCAAGGTTACCAATTATAACCGGGGGTACATGCTTGCCGTGGTTACGGTAGGCATTGCCTACGAGGAGGACATCGACCGGGCGATCACCGTGCTACGCCAGGAGAGCGAGCGTGCTTCCCGGGAGATCGAGGCGGTCCTGGAGGTGCCGGTGGTCCAGGGCGTGGTCGACCTGGCCGACTCCGCGGTGAACATCAGGACGATAGCCAGGACCCGGCCGGGCGAGCAGTGGAACGTCGAGCGCGAGCTGCGCCGCAGGTTCAAGTACGCCCTCGATCAGGCGGGCATCGAGATACCCTACCCGCGGATGGTCGTCTTCCAGAGGCAGGACAACACTTAAGGAATGTGGGCCTAAGCTGAACAGTTAATCAACGAAGTGTTGTGTAAGAAGGGGGATGCGGAGTGCCGCCCAAGTTGACCGACGACAAGGAAACGCTTTACCTGATACTGCTCATCCTGGTCAGCATCGTTTTTTACGTCCTGTTGATTGTTTCGCTGGTAGGGCTTGCTTATCTTCTTCTCGGATTTCTAGCCCTGTTCGTTATCCAGGGCGTCTTCGTCGGCTACGTGCGGGGCAACTGCGTACGCCTCGGGGAGGATCAGTTCCCCGAGGTCTACAGGACGGCCAGGGAGCTTGCCGCTGAAATGGGGTTCAAGACCATGCCGGAAATCTACCTGATGGAGTCGGGCGGCCTGCTTAATGCTCTTGCCACCAGGTTTGTGGGGAAACATTTCATCATTCTCTACAGCGAGCTGTTTGAACTGATCCTTCACGGCGGGGAAGCGGAACTCAAGTTCATTCTGGCGCACGAGCTCGGGCACGTACGGTGCCGGCACCTGATCTGGAACGTCTTGCTGTACCCGGGCTTGCTGGTGCCATTCCTCGGCCATGCCTACCGGCGGGCCTGCGAATACACCGCTGACCGAAACGCCGCCCATTTTGCCCCGGAAGGCGCGGTAGGGGGTCTGATCCTGCTTGCGGCGGGGCGAAACCTTTACAGGAAAGTCAACACGGCCAGCTTTGTCGACCAGGCACGGACTAACCGGGGTTTCTGGGTGTGGCTGGCGGAAATGCTGTCCACACACCCGAACCTCCCCAAGAGAGTGGCGGCCGTAGAACAGTACCTGGGCATGGGTGCTTTAAGGGATCAATACAGGCACAGCACGGTAGAGGCTTAATTTCCGGCGGAGGTGATGACTGATGCCTTATGTTAATATCAAAATAACCAGAGAGGGGGGCTACCGCCGAGCAGAAGGCACAGTTGATTCAAGGGGTTACCAAACTGCTGGCGGAGGTACTCGGCAAAAATCCCAAGACGACAGTTGTTGTAATTGATGAAGTGGAAACGGACAACTGGGATATCGGCGGGGAAACGGTTACAATGCGGAGAAAGCGCAAGGAATGACGGCGACCGCCGGGAGGGGGGAGGAAAAATGCCGTTCTTAAGAAAAAATTGGGGGCTCATCCTGGTCATTGCGGCGGCTCTTGCGCTCTATTGGTTTTTTGCGCCTTGAGGAGCGCCGAACCTGCGGTAGTTACCGCAGACGTCCAGGAGCCCGTTGAAAAACTGCGCCTGCCCATTGGGAAGTGTAAGGTGAGAGATTGGGGTTTAAAATAGCTTGTATTGTCCAAGGACAAGTCTTATAATAAATATTAAATACAGAGTCAAATTAAGGGGAGTAGCTTTTACAACAACAGCCGTCAGGACGGGGCCCGATGCCCCCGGCTTTGTTGGCAACGTTCAGATGTTGTTAGCAAGACCTTTACCGTTGCGGTAGAGGTCTTTTTGTTTGGCTGGATACTGAAAGGTGTGGTTACGTGATTGACCTCGAATTGCTTTGGGCCCTTGCTTCCATCATCATCATCGATATCGTGTTGGGCGGCGACAACGCCATCGTTATCGCCATGGCCAGCCGGAAACTTCCTGGTCCGCAGCGCAACAGGGCGATTATCTTCGGGGCGGCCGGGGCTATTCTGGTCCGGGGGATAGCAGCCGCTTTTGCCGTGTACCTGCTGACGATACCCTTTCTCAAGCTGGTCGGCGGGCTCATCTTAGTCTGGATCGCCGTTAAGCTTCTGAAGAACGAAGAAGTGACTTTCGAGAAGGTTGCCAGCGGTACCACCCTGTTGCAGGCGGTCAAAATCATTATCGTAGCTGACGTTGCCATGGGATTGGACAACGTCCTCGCCGTGGCTGGCGCAGCCGACGGGCACATCCCGCTGATCATTATCGGTTTGGTGATCAGTGTTCCGATTATTATCTGGGGCAGCAAGCTGATCCTGAAGCTGATGGAGAAGACGCCGCTGGTCGTCTACCTGGGGGCCGGCGTACTAGCCTGGACGGCAGGGAAGATGATCGTCGAGGACCCGAAACTGCACCAGTGGGTACAAGGCTTTGCCCTGCCTTTGGATATCCTGGTGCCGCTGGCGATTGTACTCTTTGTTCCATTGGCGGGACATATCGTAAATCGGTTGTCAGTCCGCCGTCCGTCGTCGGAGGCCGGGGAGGAAATCGATTCCAAGGTTCTTAAGTCATCGGCGGCCTGGCGCCGGTCCTCGGAAACATAGCAAGAGACCGGGTGCAGCCCGGTCGGCCGCGTGTAACTCTAGAGAGCAGGCCAGCGCAGTGGTTTAAGGAAGGCCGTTATCTCCTCTAAAGACCTGCGCTCGTCTTCTGTCAGACAGTCTTCCTAGGCAGTCGCCCCTGGCGCTGCTGGCAATCTATCTTGAGGTTTTGACCCAAGACGGTAAACAGGCCAAACATCCTCATTCTGATTTACCATACAAGTGCTGGTTATTACTTTTTATCCCTCTTATATGCATAGCCATCCTCCCGTCCTCGTTATGGCAGCTTAAATTATTATGGCAGCTTAAATTATAACATGCAACGAAGGACCTGGTTCCAGGTCCTTCGTTGATCTAGTTTGTTTCAACCCCTGTCAACGGAAGGCATGCCTTACGCTGCGGCTGCCTCTTAGCCGGATGTGTCGCTGACGGTGATGATACCGCTTTCGAACGCGTAATCAACATTGCAGTCGAGATTCTCGGTTACGAAGCGCAGGGGCACCAGGGTGCGGCCGTTCACTACCGTCACCGATTGGTCCAGGGTCACGTTGTCCCCGTTAACGACGGCGACAGGCCTGTTGACAAACAGGTTGACCGTTTTGTTATGGCGTTTAAAGGCAAGCTGGCCGTTGTTATACACCACATTGCTGCCGAGGGTTTGGGCCAGGGCGCGGATCGGGACCAGTGTGCGGCCGTTCTGCACTGTCGGCTGCACGTCGAAATTCGGGTGACGGCCGTTGACGAAGATCTTCAGCTTGCGGCCCCCCATATGCCGGTACAGGTGTTTGAGGTCGCGCATAAGATCGCCGTCTTGCGCCCCTAACTTAAGCGCACGTTCCAGATAAAGACCCCGGCCCAAGGACAGGGTCGGGTTCCGCTCCGGGGATGATTATTGAAGTCTTGCCCGGCAGGCCTCGAGATCCTCGCGGGAATCGCAAACGTAAATCACTTCGGTAGCATCGGCAGCGACTTCTTTGCCCGGGTGCCTGCTCCTGGCTTTCGCCAGCGCTTCGTCGAGGCTTGAGGCCACGATTTCATCACAGGATCTGCCGGGTCCCTTTACTGTGAATTCGCGCAACGCAATCACCTCCAGGTCTTAGCTTCCCCATAACGCCGGTTTCCCTTGCAGGTTTTCTGCCCCATACGTATTTGTTGAACGAAGGATTGTTCTGCTTTGAATGGAACTCAAACTAACGAGAGGTTGTTGACGATTTCTGGGGGGTTAATGAATGGAATACTGGATCGAGGTCGCTGTATGCGTACCGTCCGAGCATGTAGACCCGGTGAGCGACGTCGTGCGCGAAATCACCGGGAACGGCGTGATCGAGGAGCAGGAGCTTGCCGCGTGTCCCGAGGGGATTGCCGTTAAGGGCTATTTCCTGGCCAGGGCGCATTCGGGCCGGGTTATCAGTGCTTTGCAGCAGGAAATCACTGCGGTGACGGGTATCAAGGCGCCTCTGACCGTAACCGAGATCGCCACCAGGGACTGGACTGAGTGCTACCGCCAGACGCACAAGATATTACGCATCGGCAAGAGATTTGTGTTGAAACCTTTCTGGGAAGAATATGCGCCGGGGCAAGGGGAACTGGTCATTGAGTTTGCCCCGACCTTGGCTTTTGGCTGCGGCACGCATCCAACCACCGAGGCCTGTCTTGAGTACCTGGAAGAGTACCTTGTGCCCGGTTCAACGGTATATGACGTGGGAACGGGTTCGGGTATCCTGGCGATCGCGGCGGCCCTGCTGGGAGCGGGCGATGTTTTGGCGGTGGATATTGATCCCGTGGCGGTGGAAGGGGCCAGTTTGAGCATCGCCCAAAACAATCTGTCTGATATCGTCCGTGTTGTTGAAGGAAGCCTTTTGGACGGAGTCCAAGGCCGGTGTGACTTGATGACGGCCAATATCCTGGCCGAAATCCTGTATGAACTGTTTCCTTCTGCCATTGAGAAGCTCGTTCCCGGCGGGTTGCTCATCGCCAGCGGAATTATGGAAACCAAAGAGAAAGAGGTAACCGAAGCCATGCTGTCTGCCGGATTCTTGCTGTTTGAAAGGACTTCCAGAAGGGGTTGGAGCACGCTGGTCGGCAGAAAGACAGGCTCAAGCGTTGACAGTAGCACCTGCAAATGATAAGAAAAGAGTGAGGTACAACGAGGTACCTTTAGAATTCCGGGCAAAGGCGTCCCTTCAGGGGGCGCTTTATGTTTTTGGTTAGACTAGGGAGGAGATTGGTTTGCGGTTTTTGGTGGTGCAGAACGTTGATATAGAAGGACCCGGCCTGATAGGCGGCGCGATAGGCAAAGCGGGCTGGTCCATGGATATCCGGGAAATGGACGCCGGACACGAGCTTCCCGCAAGCCTGGACGGTTACGACGCCCTGATTCTCCTTGGCGGGCCGATGAACGTTTACGAGGAAAAAGAATACCCTTATTTGATCACGGTGGATACCCTGATCAAGGAAGCCTTGCACTCCGGCCTGCCCGTGCTGGGGATTTGCCTGGGCGCGCAGCTTATTGCCAAGGCCCTCGGCGCCAGGGTGACACGCAATCCCGTCAAGGAGATAGGATGGAGCACGGTCCGGTTAACAGAGCAGGGCGTATCCTCGCCGTTTTTTGCAGGTTTTCCACCCGAATTCGTGGTCTTTCAGTGGCACGGGGATACCTTTGAAGTGCCTTCAAAGGCCGGGCTCCTGGCTACCGGAACGGAATGCGTAAACCAGGCTTTCAGTTTCGGAAAAAACGTGCTCGCCCTGCAGTTCCACCTGGAAGTAACCGGAGAGATGATAAGGCAGTGGCTTTTTAGTTATGCTGACGAACTGCTGGAAGAGGGCGGCCCCGAACTGGCGGACAGAATCGCCGAGGAAACGAAGCTGAACGAGGACACGTATTATGAACTGGGTCAGAAGCTTTGCCGGAACTGGATCGACGTTTGCAGGCTTCATTCGTCCTCGTAGAAAATGGGGTGTGGGCGGTCTTCGATTCTTTGGTGATGTTTTTACGGTTATCTTTTCTGGATGTCTAACAAAAACTATTGCTTGCAGAGCAAAGGGGCGCCCGCGATAGGGGCGCCCTGTTCAATGATACCTAGCTATCTAGTGAACACAAGGCCGCCTATCTTGGTGGTTACCGGCCTGGCCAAAAGGAACTTGTTTTTGATAGGGGGAGCATAAAAGTAGAGAGCGTTCCAGCTCGGGTCAACCCCCCTGAGGGCATCCGTCGCGGCGGCGAAAGCTCTAGATGTGGCCGGACGATTAATCCAGCCGTTGAGAACCGGGGTAAACTGGTAATGGCCGTCGTTCACCTCGTAGATTACGCCACTGATACTATTGGGAAACTTCGTGCTGAGCACCCTGTTCACGATTACGGCGCCCACCCCGACCTGGGCGTTGTAGGGTTCGCCCCCGGCTTCGGCTGTAATCAGCCGGGCCAAGAGATCGAATTCAGCCGGTGAGCAGGGGATCACGTACGGGCGTGTTCCACCGCGTGAGGTTTGACCCGACTGCGGGATCCTCAAGACCTGGCCGGGATAAATGGGTTTAGACATGTTGAGCCCGTTAGCCCTGGCGATCTCCTGGTAAGACACGCCAAAGCGCTGCCCGATCTTGAAGAGAGAATCTCCGCGCTTAACGGTATACCACGTGTCGGTAGGGATGTAGAGGACCTGGCCAGGGTAGATTCTGGTGCCGGGCAGGTTGTTGGCCTTGCGTATCGTCTCGGGTGACAGGCCGTAACGCTTGGCGATCAGGTAGAGGGAATCCCCGGGTTTGACGGTGTAGTTGGCGGCAAAGGCACAACTGCCGGCCATTAGAGTGCTGAGGGCCAGAATAATCAGCGTAATGTAAACTTTGTGTAGATTCATTCTTACCTCCCCATTGTCAGAAGTTTTGCTGTTTACTCTTAAAAGTGGCAGCTACTCACTTCACCTCCCGAATTGACATGTTATAGATTAATTCGGTAAACAGGATCGATTTTTCCTACGTGACAGCAGTACCAATTTCTGCAATATTTCAGGCAAATTGCAGAAACTAAGAAATATCAAGTCGCAGACACTGGGTTGAAAGAATTCCTGTCACAATTCTTAAAATGTAGGGATTAGAAAACTAAACCGACTATACAGGAGGAAAGAACGTGATGCGGAAGACCTTGCTGCTGCTGTCCCTGGTGTTGTTCCTGTCCGTATCCATCTTTGGCTGCACGGTTCCCCCCGGGCCCGGTTCCGCACCTCATCCGCCGTCCGACACCGCGCCCCCGCCCGGCAGCGAGCACGAGACTTACCCGGAGGAAGTTACGGTTGCTCTTGAGACTGTAAAGCCGATGCAGGTAGCCGTGCCTATCATCGTTAACGGGAAAACCTACGTGATTGTCAGCTACGGCGAGAAGCCTACGGCAGGGTATAAAGCGGAGATTATGGGCATCGACCGGCAGGGTAACCGTCTGACCGTAAGGAGTTCCTTAACGGAACCAAAGCCCGGTGATGCAGTAGCCCAGGTGATTACGTACCCTTATGCAATAGATGTGGTTGACGGGGTTTTCCAAGAAGTAAGCTTTATCAACGCTGCCGGCGAGGAATTCCCCCAGGTTGTCGGCCTGAAGGGTACCCTAAACAGCGTCCGGCGCTCCGCAAACAGCAATATCATCGTTACCTCTGTTACCAGCGTTCCTGGCGCGGTGGAAGTCGCCGGCATCGCCAGGGTCTTTGAGGCCGTGGTGGGCTACGAACTGCAAGACGAGGCCGGCCAAGCTCTGGCCCAGGGTTCTGTGATGACCGTTGCGGGAGGTCCCAACTGGGGCTACTTTACGCTGGATATAAACCAGGTCCCGCAGGGAGCGACCAGGCTCGTGCTGTTCCAGCCGAGCGCGAAAGACGGGAGCAAGCTCGACGTTGTGGAGCTTGAATTGGGCCGTTAGCCGGGAAGCATGGATTTTGGTATTTTGGTATTATGGAAAAGCAGCGGAACCCGTTGCGGGGCTGCTGCTTTTTCTTTGCTTCGGTGAAGGAATCGGCGCCGGTGAAGGCAAAAGCATTAGGGAGTCCCGGTTTTCCGGCCAAGGAGTGATACCGTGTCCGAATCTCCTTCAATCCGCTGGCACAAGGCCATCCCGATCCGCCACTCGCGGCGGCGCTACGACGCCCGGAAGCTCGCTTCCGACATGGCTGGCCTGCTGCAGCGGCTTTGCGTGGAGTTCAGGCCGTTTCCCGAAGCACGCGCGGTCTTTGTCGAATCCCCCGCTGACGACGTCTTTAAGGGAGCTTTAGGGAGTTACGGCAAAGTGAAGGGAGCGCCGTCCTACATTGCCTTTATCGGGAGAATGGACAGCCCCTTTGTCCACGAGCGCGTGGGCTATACAGGCGAAGGGATTATTCTGGAGGCGACCTTGCAGGGCCTGGGCACCTGCTGGATCGGGGGGTACTTTCATCCCGAGGTTGCTGCCAGGGCCGTCAGCCTGGACAAGACAGAAAAGGTATTGGCTGTAACCCCGGTTGGATATGCATTGCGTGCGACGGCGCTGGAAGAGAAAGTGCTTAAAGGGCTTGTCCGGAGCCATCACCGTTTACCGCTCGCGAGCCTCGTCACCGGGCTCGACCCGGACCGGTGGCCGCCATGGGTGAGGGCGGCCCTGGAAGCGGCGCGCCTGGCGCCCTCCGCGGTGAACCGCCAGCCCTGGCGCTTTACGGTTGATGAGCATTCCATTACGGTAAGCGTGGGCAGCGAGAAGAACACCGGCCACATCGACAAGAGGCTGGACTGCGGCATCGCCATGCTCCACATCGAACTGGGCGCTCTGTCTGAAGGAGCGAAAGGGGTTTGGGAGTTCCTCCCGCCGCCGGCGGTCGCCCGCTACCGCTTAATTTGAGCACTGTGCATTAAGCATTGGACCTTCTATGTCAAATGCTTAATACCCAACGCTCAATGGGGGAGGTTGTTTATTATCAGGATCGTCGATTTGCGCAGCGACACGGTTACCAGGCCCACCGAGGAGATGCGCCGGGCGATGGCCCGGGCGGAAGTGGGCGACGACGTTTTCGGGGAAGACCCGACAGTCATCCGGCTGGAAGAGGAAGCAGCCTCCCTGGTGGGTAAGGAGGCTGCGCTCTTCGTGCCCAGCGGTACCATGGGGAACCAGGCGGCCGTGCTCGCCCACACCGAGCGGGGCGATGAGGTTGTCGCCGATGCCGACGCCCACGTCTACTATTACGAGGTAGGTTCGCCGGCCATGCTTGCCGGCGTGCAGATACGCCCCGTCCACAGGCTGCTGTCGCCCGAAGGAGTCGACAGGCTTAAGGCCGCCCTGCGGCCGCCGGATATCCATTTCCCGCGCACTCGCCTGCTCTGTCTCGAAAACACCTTTAACCGGGGCGGGGGAACCGTCGTCCCCGCCGAAGGGATGGCGGCGTTGTATGCGCTGGCCAAAGAACGGGGCCTGGCTGTGCACCTGGACGGCGCGCGGATTTTTAACGCCGCCGTGGCTTCCGGGATTCCGGCGGCTGCCTTCACCAGGTACTGCGACTCGGTGATGTTTTGCCTGTCCAAAGGCCTGGCCGCGCCGGTGGGATCGCTCCTGGCGGGAACGAAGGCCTTCATTGAACGGGCCCGCAAGTACCGCAAGGCCCTCGGCGGGGGCATGCGCCAGGCGGGCGTGCTGGCGGCGGCGGGCCTTGTGGCGCTCAAGCGCATTCCCGAGCTGGCCGGGGACCACCACAACGCGCGGGTGCTGGCGGAGGGGCTTGCCGCTCTTAAGTCTTTGAAGATCGACCTTTCTGCTGTACAGACCAATATTATCGTAGCGGAAACTGTCGGGCCCACCTCGGCCGAGGTGATTGCGATCCTGGGCGAAAGGGGCGTCCGCTGCGTGGCCTTCGGCCCGCAGCTCGTCCGCTTCGTGACCCACAAAGATGTCAACCGTGACGACATTGCCTACGCTTTGCGGGTAGCCCGGGGAGTCTTGGGGTAGTCCTTCACGCGCTTTATACTTAATGCCTGGGAGAGTGCTGCAAAAGTCAACGCATCGGGTTAAGAAATAAGAATCTATAATACTATACCAAATCTATACTATACCAAATCTATACCAAATGCTTAGAGTGCTTAGAAGGTACCTGAAGACAGTACAAATGTGAGGGTCAGACCCTCACATTTGTACACTGACCTCTCACCTCACACTTCCCAAATGCCAGGCGCGTTTTTCAACGGTCTCCTAGTGCCCTTAATACAGCTTAACGACATCTACGTCTCTAAAGTAGTACCTGATGATGTCCTCGGGCGATCTGTTCCGTTTGGCCAAAGTGAAGGCGCCCCACTGGCTCATGCCCACGCCGTGGCCGAAGCCTTTGCCGGCAAGGATAACCCTGTCCCCTTCAACCCGGGCGCTGGTCAGGAGCGTGGACTTCATCTTCACGCTGTCCAGGGCGACGCGGAAATCGGGCGCCATTACGACCGCGTTACCGATCTGCATCCTGGTCGCCCGCCCCGAAGGACCCCGGTCCAGGACCTTGATGGAGTCGATGGAGCCGGGTTGTTGACCCAGTTTGGCCAGGGCGGCGGCAACCTCCTGCTTGGTAAACTCGGCCCTCCAGTTGGCGAATTCGTCGGGCGCCTCGGGAGCGTCCGGCGACTTGACCACCTTGATGTACGGGGGTTCCGCCTCCTTGAAGTTGAGCCCTTCCTTGGCCGTGGCGGTGATGCCGCCGGCGTGGGAGAAGAACCAGGCGTTGATGTAGTTGCCGTTGAAAGTGGCCACTTCGCCGCGGGTACGCTTCACGGCCCTCCTGACCCTCGCGTTGACGTTCTGCGGGTTCCAGGCCTGGGCCTCCTCGAAGTCGGTGGAGATGTGGGCATCGGGATTAAGGCTCGACCGCTTCTTTGTAGTCACAAACTGGAGCACAAAGGTCCGCGCCAGGATCGCCTGGGCGGCAAGGGCGTTCTCGGGAAAGAAGTTCTTCATTTCACCCGCCACGACGTTGGTAACGTATTCTTCCAGCCCCATCTCCTTGATTTCACCGGTCTCCTTAATAAAGACTTTGAGGCGGGGTTCCCGGCCTTGCCCCTGGCTGATACTCTGGGGAACAGCCGGTTTTCGGGCTGCCCTGGTCCGGTCAACACAGGATGCCGCTCCGAGCAGCAGGCCGATCGCGGTCAAAAGGATTAAGAGCTTTGCACCGGTTGAGCGCATCTAAATCACCTCATTAAATATCTTAGATTTTGGTGGCACTTCCCGACCTTTGTCACTTATCATATCCTTGTAGGCCGAGTTCTATAGGCGGCCGTTTAAGGAACGTTCACAAATACGCAGGCATGTTATTTTGCCGGGCCGGGGACGCTTGACGAGCAGGCCCGGCTGCTGCACCGGAGGCGTTTGAACTGGCACGACGGGGAAAGATCAAGTTCAAAGGTGTTATCAAGACGCGCTGGCAGGTTCTTGCGGACCGGGTCAGGTTCTGGCTGAGGAAGGCTCTGGTGGCGGCGGGCGTGCTGGCGGCCATTGCCGTGCTTGTACTCGCGATGCTGCCTTACGTGGGAGAGTACCTGGTCGTCGATACCACTCCTACCGAGGCTGACGTGATTATTGTCCTTTCGGGCGACAAGGGCGAGCGGCTGGAACATGCCGTCGAGCTTTACGATAAGCGCGTGGCGCCGCTGCTCCTTGTATCCGGGGGAAAGGTCTATGCCTCGTTGACGGCCGCCGAGATGATGCGGGATCACGCCGTCCGGCTCGGCGTGCCGCCGTCGATGATCATCACCGAGGACAGAGCCGACAACACCGTCGAGAACGCGTTGTTTACCAGGCCTTTGCTTGAGGAAAGAGGCCTTCATTCGGCGGTAATCGTTTCTTCCCCTTACCACATGCGCCGGGTAAAGTACGTTTTCGACCGGGTATACGGGGGCTCGGGCATCAAGCTGACCTACTCGCCGTCTCCGGGCTGGTTCGATCCCGAAAGCTGGTGGCGCACACCGGACGGTCAATCTATCGTCCTGTCCGAGTACCTCAAACTGGCTATGCTCCAGTTCCCAGGCTACAAGAAGCAACTTAACCCCGCAGGCAGCCACTGATCTTTGCGCAGCCTTCAAAGGCTTTGCAGGTTTTGCTTCAATAGGTCGTCCTTGCTGATTATTTCCTTGCCTTTTTCGTATAACAGCCTCCTGAGTTCCTGCTTCCTGGCCAGGTGGGCCTCTTCCGCCCGACTGACAAGGTCTTGCGGCAGGCCGGCTAGGGCCAGCTCCCGGGCCATTTCATCGGCTACTGTTCGGAAGTCGCAGTCGTAGTCTCTTTCGATTTCCTTGGCCAGCACGAGGTACCTTGTAATAACCCTGGCCCTTGACACTTGACCCCCTGTCCCGGCTACGGTGACGTACTCATCGTAGGCCTGTTTGCCCAGGGTGAAGAAGCGCTCTCGGTATGCCGCGTCCAGGGCCGCAAAACGGGCACGGTACTTTTCGGCGATGGGTGACAGGCCGTTTTCGTCCGGTACCGGGGCTGCAGGCTCTCCTTGCGGTTCGATTCGCGGCGCGGGTCGGACCGGGGTGGAGTCCGGTTCAGAGACAGTATCCGATTTCGCGGGGCCGGGAACACGCCCGGCGTCCCGCCGTTCCCCGTCGCTGTCCGCCAGAAGCGGTGTTTTGTCCGAGAGGAAGTAATTGTCTCTTTTATCCCCGGGTGATGCCGGCTTGTTGTCGCCGGAATCGGACCGGGGAAGCGAAAAGGCGTTGTGTAGGGCCGTAATCACAAGGATTACCAATACCGTTGTCAGAAGCTTCTGCAGGGTCGACATACCGTCCTCCAACCGGAATGATCGGGGCCTTCAAACCCGGGCTCCTATCTCACCGCCATCTGGGGAAGAGGCCCCGTCACACAATTGTTCCACGCGCGAAGGAGATTTATCAGCCGGCCGGCTGCAATGTTCGACAGAGGGATGGGCATATGTTAGCATGCTCATTGGTAAGCTTTTGGGCCCCGAGTATTGAGTGTCGGGCGTTGAGCATTTAGCTTTCGGCTTAAATATTCAGGCTAGGAGCATCTATATTGTTCAGATGGCCGCCGCTCTGGGTGTCGACCCCCGTTGACTGGATGCCGAGTGCCGGATACTGAGTGTGTTGCTATGGCCAGGCTTTACGGTGTTGGTGCATTCAGCGTCAGGATTACGCGCCGGGGTATAAAGCTATGGAGGGTTTCCAGGATTGGGCATTGAAAAAGGCATGGAAAAAATCGAAACCGCGCTGCCGGGTCATTCAAGACGGAAGGCGCGTCCGCTGGCCGCGCTGCGGCACCGCAATTACCGCATATTCTGGATGGGCCAGGCCGTCTCTGTGACCGGCACGTGGATGCAGAGTATCGCCCAGGCCTGGCTGGTGCTGGAACTGACTAACTCTGCTTTCCTGCTCGGGTTGCTGGGGGCCGTCCAGTATGTGCCCATTTTCCTATTTTCTCTAATCGGCGGGGTTATTGCCGATCGCTTGCCAAAACGAAAGCTGATTATCGCTACCCAGACCTGCCTGATGCTTACCGCGCTGGTCCTGGGGCTGCTGGTGGCCCTGGACGCCGTCAGGTACTGGCACGTCCTTGTACTGGCATTTGTCGCCGGCACGGCGACGGCACTGGACATTCCGGCTCGGCAGTCCTTTATAATTGAATTGACAGGGAAGGCCGACCTGATGAACGGCATTGCCCTGAACGCCTCGGTCTTTCACGGGGCCAGGGTCATTGGTCCGGCCCTGGGCGGGCTCGTGATCGCCCGTTTCGGCCTGGAGCTTTGCTTTTTCATTAACGCGGCCAGTTTCGTAGCCGTGCTAGCAGGGCTTTTTGCCATCAGGGTTAAAGAGCAGAGCTATGCGTCCCGCCGTGAACGGGTTTGGCACGATATCGGCGAGGGCTTGAACTATATCAGGGTTACTCCTTCGATACTCTATCCCATTCTGGTGCTTGCCGGCGTCAGCGTCTTCGCGCTTAATTTTAACGTTCTGGTTCCGGTTTTTGCTCGGGCTGTCCTACACCTCAACGCGGTTGGCTTTGGATTTCTGATGGCTGCCCACGGTGTCGGCGCCCTGGCGGGAGCCCTCTTCCTGGCCTGGGTAAGCGATGCCGGACCCCGGCCCGGCCTGATTGTGGCAGGTGTTTTCGGCCTTTGCCTGACCCAGCTCGCCCTGGCGCCGGTCAGCAACTACCCGGCGGCCATGGTCATCCTGGGGCTGAGCGGCTGGTCGATGATCGTCTTTGCCGCGACCGTCAACTCGGCGGTGCAGATCGCTGTTCCCGATAACCTGCGCGGGCGGGTTATGAGCGTGTATTCCATGGTTTTCATCGGGGCCACCCCCTTTGGCAACCTTTTCAGCGGAGCTGTGGCACGCGCCTGGGGCGCCCCTGCGGCCTTCGCTATGGGAGCCGTGCTGGGACTGTTGTCCCTGGCGCTTTTCCTGCCGAAGCTGATCAGGCCCGGCTGTTCTTCGGTGTTCGGACCGGGGTTAAAAATACCGTCTTGAGAGAGGTCTAAGGATGCGCCTGATAAGTCCGAACAAGTACCGTATCCCCAGAGAGGGGAAAATGCGTGTCGAGGGCGTCGTCTATCTCAACAGGACGCTTTTCGAGCAGTTCAAAGAAGATGAAGCCTTGAAGCAACTCGCCGACGCGGCCTCGCTTCCGGGAGTCGTGGGACCGGTTATCGGGATGCCCGACATTCACGCGGGGTTCGGGTTGCCCATCGGCGGCGTAATGGCCTGCGACGCTAGGGAGGGCATCATTTCCGCCGGCGCGGTGGGCATGGACATCAACTGCGGCGTACGGCTGCTGATGACCCGCGTCCCGGCCGACGACCTGCGGCCTAAGGATTTACTGCGGCTCATCCGGCACATCGAGGAGCGCGTGCCAAGCGGGGTCGGCCGTAAAACGAGGCATCCCGACCTGCGTGAGCGCGTCGAGGAAGTCTTACAGGGAGGCGCCCCCGCCGTTGTCGAGAGAGGTTACGGGCGTAAGGCGGACCTGGGGACGATCGAGGAAAACGGCCGCATCGGCGGGGCTGATCCGGATAAGCTGAGCCGCGAGGCCAGAAACAGGAGCGACCAGCTTTCGACCATCGGGGGCGGGAATCACTTCATCGAGATCGGGCGCGTGGACGAGGTCTATGACGAGGAGACGGCCGGGGCCTTCGGCCTGGCCAAGGGGTGCCTGTCGGTCCTTATCCATACCGGTAGCAGGGGACTGGGACACCAGATTTGCACCGACTACACCAAGCTAATGACCAGGGCGGCCGCGAGGTACAGCATCGAACTTCCGTCGAACGGCCTGGCCTGTGTCCCCATCGACTCCAAGGAAGGGCGGGACTATTACGCCGCCATGGCTTGCGCCGTCAATTTCGCCTTCGCCAACCGCCAAGTGATCACCCACGATATCAGGCTGGCCTTCGGCGACATGTTCGGCGGCGACCCTGATTCTCTGGGCCTGGATATCGTCTACGATGTCTGTCACAACATCGCCAAATTTGAAACTCTCGACGGCCGCAGCCTGCTTATCCATCGCAAGGGGGCCGTCCGCGCCCTGCCGCCCGGCCATCCGTTCTTACCCTCAAGGTTTGCGGCCACGGGGAACCCCGTTCTGGTTCCGGGGAGCATGGGCACTGCTTCTTACGTCATCGTGGCGACAGAGCGGGCCCGGGAAACCTTCTATTCCGTAAACCACGGCGCCGGTCGGGTGATGTCCCGCACCGCCGCCAGGAAAAATTTCTCCGTCGGGCAGCTGCAGGAGAGCCTGGGAGGAGTCGTCTTGAGTGCGAGGGATCAGCGCCGGCTCCTGGACGAGTCGCCGGCGGCCTACAAGGACGTGCACGAGGTGGTGGAGACACTGGCGGAGATCGGCCTGACCCGAAAGGTGGCCAGGCTGGTCCCGCTCGCCGTCATCAAGGGTGAAGACTGACGCATCCTTTTTGTCAAAAAAAGTCGTATTTCCGCAAAATTAAGACTTATATGGGATCTTTGGTCGAACAAGGCATGCTAGGAAGGAAATAAACCGATTTATCAAGAATCTGGATATGTATATCGACATTTCCCAAAACGGCGAGGAAGGGATTTTTGTGGGCTTGCTCCGCATCCCGACGGTAGTAGGCATCATTCTTGTTTTTGAGCTGCTGGCCGTTTTCCTTGGCATTTTCGTTTTGCCTGTCGATGTTGTGGCCCTGATGACCCTGCTTTTGGGCCTTATTACCCTAAGCGGGGTCTTCATCGGCATTAACGGCGCGTTTGAAACCGTCTTTACCTTGCTGGCCTTTCCTTTGCTCGCTTTTATCCAGGTGTCTCTTGGGCCGGGGCCGGAATGGCACGGGGCTTCGCCGTATGTTGCCCGGCTTGTTTCCTACGCCTATCTGGCTTTTCCGCTCCTGACGTGGTCTGTTTTCGCCTTCCGCGTTAACGAGCAGCACCTGTCGGTAGCCAAAGAGTCTTTCGGCTGGTGCAACCTCATCCTGGGAGGCATCGTCGCCCATTGGTACTTGACCCAAAACCACGACTCGGTTTTGCTGATCCGGTATCTTCTTATCCCCTATGGCTTGGCTTATCTGCTCTGCCGTGTTCTCATCGAGAGACGCCTCCGTATCGGAGCCCGGAAGGAGATCCCCGTTATCTCTCGTTGGGTCGACTGTAAGTGGTAAAAAAGAGGTCAGAGCCTGGAAGTCAGAGGTTAGAAATCGAAGGAATTCACCAGGGGTGAATTCCTTTTTCCGTTCATTGGCTCTGACCGCAGACCTCTTATATCTCACAGCCTTGTTGTTAGTAGGTTAGGACGGATATATAATATCTACGAGATGTAACAAACAGTAGCGACCAGACGCGAGCCCGAGCAGACGCCAGGGCTTTTAAATGTTTGGAGCAGATTTGAGTGAACGTGGAGAAGGAATTGAAAGCGCTGTTTTCGCCCGGCACGCGCAGGGTGCTGGAAACCTTGAACAACGCCGGTTACGAGGCCTACGTGGTCGGGGGGGCGGTCAGGGACATGCTCATCGGGCGCGAGCCCAAGGAGTTTGACGTCTGCACCGACGCCTGCCCCAAGGCCGTTCTCGAGCTGGCGGCAGCCAACAACATCAAGGCTTACCGTAAAGGGGTGGCCTTCGGCGTTGTTTCATGGCTGGTCGACGGGGAAGAAATTGAAATCGCCACCTTCCGTACCGAGTTGTACGGCGCCGATTCCCACCGCCCGGAACAGGTAGAGTTTGTCTGGGCGCTTGAGGACGACCTGGCTCGCAGGGACTTCACGATCAATGCCATGGCCATGAACCTGAAAGGCCGGCTGATCGACCCCTTCGGGGGCAGGGAGGCCATCCGGCGGGGGATCATCGAAGCCGTCGGCGACCCTGAAGAGCGCTTTGCTGAAGATGCTTTGCGCATGTTCCGCGGCTGCCGCTTTGTCGCCGAGTACGGCTTTCGACTCGAAGAGCGGACGAAGGCGGCCATTCCCAAGGTCCTGTGGCGCGTCGGCGGCCTTTCGGTGGAACGGGTGAGGGACGAACTGGAAAAGATTCTCCTGGCCCCCCACGTGCGGGACGGCCTGCAGGCTTTACTGGAGACGGGGCTTTTGAGAACGACCTGCCGCAGCCGCGGCGAAGGGGTGGAAATAAACGCCGACGTCCTGCCCGAAGTCGCCGCCCTGGCCGGTGTGCCGCAGAACCCGCGATATCACTGCTGTGACGTCTGGGGACATACCCTCGAGGTCGTGGCTAATACTCCACCCGTTTCCGTACTACGCTGGGCGGCTTTGCTGCATGATGTCGCCAAGGGCACAGACGGTGTGCGCGGGGTGAACAAGGATAACCAGCCAACCGACTACGGACATGCCAAAGCCGGCGGCCGGATGGCCGAGCAGATCCTCTTGCGTCTGCGCGTCTCCCCGTTAGTCGCGACAAGGGCGGCGTGGCTGGTGACCCATCACATGGGTTTTCCCGGTCTCGAAGAGGAGAATGTCATCCGGTGGCTTAAGAAGTTTGCTCCGCATTTTAGAAACCGCGAGCTTCTGGCGGAGGCGGTGGAACAGTTGCTCGTGCTCCGCAGGGCGGATACCCTCGGCGCCAAGGCCGACCCTGAACCGGTTCTCGATCAGACCGACCGCCTGGAAAAAATGGTCAAAGACATTCTCGAGAGCGTGCCTTTTTATCCCGAGGACCTCGATATCTCCGGCGGAGAGGTGGCCACGGTCGTGGGGCGGGGCCCGCAGGTCAAGCAAATTCTCGAAGACCTCGTTGTGCGCGTCCAGAAAAAGCAACTGCCCAACCGCAAGGACGAACTACGGCAGGCGGTAAGAAAGAAGGTCTGGCGTTTGCAGAACAGGGCGGACGTAAGACGTAAACAGTAAGACGTGGTCAAGGAGAGAAACAGGAGAAACAGCATAAAGGTCTTGTCGCGGATGAAAGGGTCATGTGCTTTACCAGGCGAGATAACTCCCCCGTTATTTCTACACAAAGATCAAAAACTGTACATAACTCTGCATGCCTGGACGGCGGAACGCCGGTTGGCGGCGTTCCTGCAGGCCCTTGGCCACCGCCGGTGATGCGGCAGTTCGACAGCAATACAATATGGGAGAGGACCCATCATATGAAGAAAGACACCCAATGTGTACACAGCGGCAGCTACCGGGACAGTGTGACACGGGGGATAAATACGCCGATTTTCACCTCTTCTGCCTACGAATACTTGGATCGAGAGGAATGCCCCTATCCGCGTTACTTTAATACTCCTAACCAGGATGCGGTCGTCAGGAAGATCTGTGCCCTGGAGGGGGCCGAAGACGGGGTTCTTTTCAGCTCCGGCATGGCGGCTATGAGCACCGCGATTCTTGCGTTCGCGGGTTCCGGTGATCACGTTGTCATGATGGACGAGCTGTACGGCGGAACGCATGCGTTTGCGACGGATGAATTTCAGAGGCTTGGGATCGGATACTCTTTTGCAGCCACCGATGCCGAGTCCGTATGCAGAGCGGCTACCGGGCACACCAAGGTGATCGTGATCGAATCTCCGACGAATCCCCTGCTGAGCGTTATCGACATTCGACAAGTGGCGGCGTTCGCCAGGGAGCGAGGAATCACGACGATAATCGATAACACTTTCGCCTCTCCGGTGAATCAGAATCCTCTCGAACTCGGAATAGACATCGTCGTACACAGCGGCACCAAGTACCTGGGGGGACATAGCGACATCTGCTGCGGTGTGGCTGTAACTTCACGGGATAAAGCGGGGCGCGTTCGCGCGTTGGCGCGGCACTTGGGTGGAAGTCTCAACGCGATCACCTGTTATTTGCTCGAGCGAAGCCTTAAGACACTGGCCTTGAGAGTCGGGCGTCAGTCGGAGAACGCTCTTCAAATTGCACAATTCCTCAAGGGACGTGAACGCGTGCGCCGGGTGTACTACCCTGGTTTACCCGACTTCCCCGGTCACGAAATCGCCAAGTCGCAGATGAAGGCTTATGGCGGAATGCTGTCCTTTGAATTGGACGAAAGGCAGTTAGACGCTTCGAAATTTGTGACGCGGCTTCGCCTTATCACACCTGCGGTGAGCTTGGGGGGCGTCGAGACGACCATCTGTGCTCCGGCGGTTACCTCGCATGCCAAGATGTCGGCAGCCGAGAGGAAACGCATCGGGATTACCGACTCCTTGTTGAGACTCTCGGTGGGAATCGAGGACGCCGGCGACCTTATTGAAGACTTAGAACAGGCTCTAATGGAGAAGTAGAAATGGGACAAACCGCTGAAGATGGGCCGTTTGTAGCACGCGGCCGCTGAAGCAAGGAGTGTCTTGACTCGCACTGTCGGCATCTACCTTTTTGATGACGTTGAAGTGCTCGATTTCGCCGGACCCTTTGAAGTGTTCTCAACAGCCTCGCGTGTGAAACACCGCCTGCAATCCGGCATTCCCAAACCGTTTGAAGTGTTTACTATCGCCGATCCCATCCGTACCGTTAGGGCACGCGGAGGCTTGATGATTCAACCGCATTATGGCGTTACAAATCACCCTCATATAGATATACTCATCATCCCCGGCGGCGTAGTTACGTCTGAATTGCAGCGTGAAACAATCGTGGATTGGATTGCACGAACGGCACATATGTCGACGATTACAGCTTCAGTTTGTACAGGGGCTTCTCTTTTAGGCAAAGCTGGACTACTTCACGGTAAAAGCGCGACTACCCACTGGGAAGATATAGCCGACTTCCGAGCTATGTTCCCTGACATCAGTGTTCAAGCCGAAACACGTTGGGTGGACACAGATAGGGTACTGACTTCGGCAGGTATATCCGCCGGGATAGATATGAGTCTCTACCTTGTCGCCGTTAAATACTAGCTCTAACATTAGGCAGTGGGCGGTGAGCGTTGAGCATTGGGAGTAATAAAGAAAGGGATTCGGTCTTGCCGAATCCCTTTCGAGTCTCCAACGTCCATCCAACGTCCGATATCTGACACCTATAACTGATACCAGATACCTAAACTAGCAGGCAAGCCACCTGGTGCCCGCTGCCCACATCACGTAATTCCGGTCTTTCCTCACGGCAGCGGTCCCGGGCCTGCGGGCAGCGGCCCGCGAAAATGCAGCCCGGCGGGGTGTTGATGGGACTGGGCACATCGCCGCTTAGAATGATGCGCTGGCGGTTCCTTTCGACCTCCGGATCGGCGATCGGGATGGCCGAGAGAAGGGCGCGCGTGTAGGGGTGGACAGGGTTCCGGTACAGTTCTTCGCTGTCGGCCAGTTCGACGATGCACCCCAGGTACATCACGGCGATTCGGGTGGAAATGTGCTTAACCATGGCCAGATCGTGCGCGATGAAAAGGTAGGTGAGTCCGAGCCGCTCCTGCAGTTCCTGGAGCAGGTTGACGATCTGAGCCTGGATGCTTACGTCCAGGGCGCTGATCGGCTCGTCGCAGACGACGAACTCCGGATCGACGGCCAGAGCCCGGGCAATGCCTACACGCTGGCGCTGCCCGCCGCTGAATTCGTGGGGGAAGCGGCTGGCGTGGGACGGGTCCAGCCCGACCATCTTGATCAGTTTGTTGATCTTGTCGCGGCGCTCGGAACCCTTCGCCAACCGGTGGATGTCCAGGGCCTCACCGATGATCTCGCCGACGGTTAGGCGCGGGTTCAGTGAGGCGTAGGGGTCCTGAAAGATCATCTGCAACCGCCGGTATAGCCGGCGGGACTGTTCCTTGCCGGCGTGGAAGATGTCTTGCTCCCGGTACAAGATCTGCCCTTCGGTGGGGTTGTAGAGACGGACAATGAGGCGGCCGACTGTGGACTTGCCGCACCCGCTCTCCCCAACCAGTCCGAGAGTTTCGCCTTTATATATTGTAAGGCTGATGCCGTCTACGGCCTTAAGTGTCTGATTGCGTCCTACGCGGAAGTGCTTTTTGAGGTTGTTGATCTCGATTAATCGTTCCATTAACCCACCTCCCTTGCGGCCTTCGCTGCCGCGGGATGGTGCAGCCAGCAGCTAACGGTATGCCTGGAACCCACAACCCAGGTTTCGGGTTCATACATGGCGCAAACCTTCATAGCGTAGTCGCACCGGGGCCAGAAGGCGCAGCCTTCAGGCGGGTCAAGCAGGTTCGGGGGACGTCCGGGGATCGGAGCCAGGCGCTTGCCCCGGGAATCGAGCCGGGGAACGGCCGCCAGCAGGCCCTTGGTGTAGGGATGCTGCGGGTTGCGGTAAATGTCGCGCGTTAAGCCCGTTTCCACAATCTTTCCCGCATACATTACAATGACGCGGTTGGAGAAACCTGCTACCACGCCAAGGTCGTGGGTGATCAGAATCACGGCCATCTTAAACTGTTCCTTGAGATCCTGGATGAGTTCCAGGATCTGGGCCTGGATGGTCACGTCCAGCGCGGTGGTGGGCTCGTCCGCGATAAGCAGCTTGGGACTGCAGGCCAGGGCCATGGCGATCATCGCTCTTTGCCGCATGCCGCCGCTGAACTGGTGCGGGTATTGTTTAAAGCGGCGCCGGGGGTTGGGAATACCGACGGTACGGAGCATCTCCTGGGCCCTTTCCACCATCTGGGCCCGCGTCATTCCCCCGTGCTTGGCCAGCATCTCCACAATCTGGTTGCCGACCGTCATAGTCGGGTTTAGAGAGGTCATGGGATCCTGAAAAATAATGCCGATCTCTCTGCCCCGGTATTTTTCCAAGTCCTTGTTGGACTTTTGGGCCAAATCCTCCCCGTTGAAAAGAACGGAGCCGCCGACAACCTTACCGGGCGGGGAGGGGATGAGCTTGACCAAAGACTGGGCGGTTACGCTCTTGCCGCAGCCGCTTTCGCCAACGATCGCCACGACTTCTCCCTGCTCGACGCCGAAGCTCACACCCCGTACTGCTTTAACGACTCCGGCATAGGTGGTGAAATCAACCTGAAGGTTTTCTACTTGCAGCAGCTTGGTCACATTTGTTGCACCTCCTACCTTACTTTCGCAGCCGCGGGTCGAGGGCGTCGCGTAGGCCGTCGCCCAGGAAGTTGAAGGCCAGCATTGTGATGCTGATGAAGAGAGCGGGGAAGAAGAGCTGCCACGGGTAGTTGCGCAAGCCCTGCAGTCCCTCGCTGGCGAGGACGCCCCAGCTGGCCATCGGGGCCGAGACACCCAGCCCAAGAAAGCTGAGCCAGGCCTCGGTGAAGATGTTCTCGGGGATCATCAGGGTCATTGTTACAATGATCGGGCCCATCGTGTTGGGCACAAGGTGCCGGGTCAGGATGCGCCAGGGCTTGGCCCCCATGACGCGGGCGGCCAGGACGTATTCCTGCTCCTTAAGGGCCAGGACCTGTCCGCGGACGATGCGGGCCATTGTGAGCCAGGTTGTAACACTTAAGGCGATAAAGATCGATTTGAGGCCCGGTCCCATCCATACCATCAACAGGATGACCCAGAGGAGGAAGGGCACGCTGAGCAGCACCTCGACGATCCGCATCATGATATCGTCGACTTTTCCACCGATATATCCTGAAATCCCGCCATAGGTTACCCCGATGATGAAGGATACGATGGCGGTGAAAAAGCCGATCATCAAGGAAATACGGGCGCCGTACCAGACGCGGGTAAAGAGATCCCGTCCGAGGAAATCGGTCCCGAACCAGTACTCCCCGTTGGGCGGTTTATTGACCAGTTTGAGGTCCTGTTCGTAATAAGTGTGGCCGCTCAGGTAGGGTCCTATCAGGGCCATCAGCAGCAGCAGAGTGATGGTGACCAGGCCGGCCATGGCGAGTTTGTTCTGGCGCAATCGCATCCAGACATCCTGCCAGTAACTGATCGTTGGTCTTCCCAAATCTTCGGCTTCCAGGCCTTCCTTGGGGAGGGGCCGGAACATATCGTCGCGCAGAACCAGGTTTTGCTCCAAGACCTAGACCTCCTTTACATCGGCCAGCTTGATTCTTGGATCGATAAGGGTGTAAACCAGGTCCACGATCAGGTTCATCAGCATCAGGAAGGCGCTGTAGAAAATGGTTGTCCCCATGATCATCGTGTAATCGCGCCCGAGGACGCTGTTGACAAAGTACTTGCCCAGTCCGGGGATGGCGAAGATGTGTTCTATGACAAAGCTGCCGGTTAGGACGGCGGCGATCAGCGGACCTAGATAGGTGACAACGGGCATGATAGCGTTACGTACGGCGTGGCGCATGACGATCACCCGCTCGGAAAGGCCCTTGGCGCGAGCCGTTTTGATGTAGTCCTGCTGCAGGACCTCCAGCATGCTGGAGCGCATCAGACGGGCGATAAAGGCGGTGGGCAGGGCCGAGAGGGCCAGGGCCGGGAGGACAACCTGCTGCCAGGAGCCCCACATAGCCGGGGGGAGCAGCCGCAGCTTGAAGGCAAAGACGTACATTAAAAGACCGCTCAAAATAAAACTGGGAACCGAAAAGTTGAAGGTCGCCAGGGCCATGGCTATGTAATCGGGCCACCGGTTTTGCCGTAGGGCCGAAACAACGCCCAGGAAAAGACCGACGATAACGGCGAAAGTAACGGCCACGAACCCTAAGGTGGCGGAAACCGGGAAGGCCTCGGCAATGATCTCGTTCACGGTGCGGTCGAGCTTGAAGGAAGGGCCGAAATCGCCCTGGGCCAGGTTGATAAGGTAGTCGGCATACTGTTTCCACAACGGGTCATCGAGGTGATAGCGGGCGTTCAGGTTCTTGAGAACAGCAGGCGGGACCTGTTTTTCCGAGGCGAAAGGACCGCCGGGCACCGAGTGCATCATGATGAATGTCACCGTAGCTACCAGCCACAGCGCGAGGAGCATGGTGCCTAGCCTGCGTACGAGGAAGCGCAGCAAGCATATCCCCCCTTGCGAGAGTATTCAGCCATCGGTTGCAGCAGCGAATAAAGAAAAGCGGTGTGCGGGGGGTTATGCCCCCGCACACCGGGATATCTTACCTAACTATTCAACGTAGGCGTACTTGAAGTCCGCGTAGACGGCGAACGGCGGGACGATGACGCCCTTAATGTTGTCCTTGATTAAGCACGGCTTGGTGTAGTAGTAGATCGGCATAATCGGCATCTCGTCCATCAGGATCTTCTCGGCCTCATGCATGGCGGCCATTCTTTCCTTCTGGTCTCCGGTGGCGTTGGCCTTCTTGACCAACTCGTCGTACTTCTTGTTGCTCCAGTTGGTGTCGTTGTTGTTCTCCGGAGGCTCGGTCACGAACATGTCGATGAAGGTCATCGGATCGAGGTAGTCCGGGCTCCAGCCGGAGCGGCAGATGTCGAAGTTCTGGTGGTCCATGCTGTCCAGGTAGACCTGCCACTCCTGGTTGACCAGCTCGATGTCGATGCCGAGGTTCTGCTTCCACATCTGCTGGATGGCCTGGGCGATCTTCTGGTGGGCTTCATTGGTGTTGTAGAGGAGCTTCAGCTTCGGGAAGCCCTTGCCTTCCGGGAAACCGGCCTCGGCGAGGAGTTTCTTGGCCTCGGCCACGTCTTCCTTGAAGAAGGCGTTGCCGCTGTTTTCCTGGAAGTCCTTGCCGTCGGCGTCGGCGATGCCGTACGGGACGAAGCCGAAGGCAGGCTTCTGGCCGGCCTGGGTCACGTTCTCTACGATGGCCTGGCGGTCGATGGCCATCGCCAGGGCCTTGCGCACGCGCACATCGTTGAGCGGCTTCTTTTCTACATTAAAGCGATAGAAGTAGAGGGCGCAGTCGGGGAAGATCTTCAGCTCGCCGCTGGCCTTCAGCTGCGGGATCTCCTGGGTCGGAATGTCTTCCACTAAAATGTCAACTTCGCCGGTCCTATACATATTGTAGGCGGTGTCATAGGACTCGACGAGCAGGAAGTCGAGTTTTTGAAGCTTAACATTGGCGGCGTCCCAGTAGTTCTCGTTCTTAACTGTGGTGATCTTTTGGTTATGCTCCCAACTGACCATCTTGAACGGGCCGTTGCAGATGTAGGTCTCCGGCGACTTGTACCACTCGGGGTTCTCTTTGTCCATCTTGGCGTTGATAGGGAAGAGGGTCGGGAAGGCGGTCAGACCCAGGAACTGCGGAGCCGGGGCCTTCAGGGTGACTTCAAGGGTCTTGGGATCGACGACCTTGATGGCGACGTCCTCGGCTTTGCCCTCGCCGCTGTTGTATTCTGCGGCGCCCTTGATGTAGAACAGCTGGTAGGCATAATCCGCCGCCGTCTCCGGGTTCAGGGCGCGCAGCCATGCATACTTGAAGTCCTCGGCCGTTACGGGTTCGCCGTTGGACCATTTGGCATCACGCAGGTGGAAGGTGTAAGTCAACTGGTCGGGGGAAATGTCCCAGCTTTCGGCGATGGCCGGCTGCGGGACGTTATTGGCGTCGTAACGGGTGAGGCCTTCCAGCAGGTGCGTAATCAGCGTGCCTTCGGGAAGACCGGTGGACCTGGCCGGGTCGAGGGTTTCGGGTTCAGCGCCAAGATTATAGCGGATGTACTGTTCAGCAGCCTGTTTGCCGGCGTCCTTGCCGTCCTTGCCGCCGCCGCAGCCGGCCGCAAGGAGTCCCGCCAGCACTACAACCAGGACGATCAGTAAGAATCGCAACTGTTTGGGCACTCTCGAAATACCTCCTGTAATTTAGCAGTGGGGTCCGTTCAGAAAGCGTAAATACGCTGCTCTACGCTAACACCCCCTATGACGGCAGTCTGGCAAACCTTTGTTAAATAGCTAGAACAATTATATAACTGAATAGTTAATCCCGGTAGATGAAAAAAGAGACTTAGCCGCCAAAAAAGGCTAAATGGAGGACTTTGCTTATATTTATGCAGTGTTCTGCAATTATTTCCACAATCAGTACCCAAGACCAAACAAGCCTGATTGGCTCCGTTTTTGGATTCACTAGACCGGTTCATTTCCCTTTTTAAGATTAAGGGTTTTGGCTAGTTCTAATCATTTTATTCTTTTTGTTCATTTTGTTCTTTTTGGTTTTGAGTTTTAGAGCGATGATGTTGAAAACTATTCCCTTCGTATCACGTGGGCCTTAATCCAGAGTATCCCATTTACCCTGTAGCAGGCGTGTAGTATAGTTTTGATGTGTAGTATAGTTGTGATAGAGACAACTACATGCCTTTAAGGGAGAGCGGGGGCTGATGATACAGGCGATCGGGGTCCGTTTCCTTGCAGCCCAGGCCGTGATTACGGGCGGACTTCTCATTTATGATCCTTCACTTTGGAAGGTGGCCACTGTTCTAGCTGCTGCCAACATTGCGGCAGGCTGCCTGCTCGTGCCCAGGAAGGGGCAACCCCAGGTCATCACGGTCAGGCCCGATGAAAAACCAATTGAAACGACTCTTCAGATTGCCAGTGAGACGCTTCCTTACATGCGCCGGGGGCTTAACGAGGAAACGGCCAAAAAAACGGCCGAAATCATCCAGAAAATCGGTGACGTGGCTGCGGTAGCGATTACCGACCGCAACCGTGTATTAGCTTTCCTCGGTCCCGGCTGTGACAAGCACCCTCCCGGCAAGGACATTGTGACCTATGCCACCAAGGAGGTCATCCGGACCGGCCAGCTCAAAATCGCCGAAAAGAAGGAAGACCTGCAGTGTCCGGTCACGGACTGCGTCTGCC
Source organism: Desulforudis sp. DRI-14 (assembly GCF_052618305.1). Next base: position 124,384 of record NZ_JBQXEZ010000003.1, read on the forward strand.
CGCTTGAGGGAGCGATTATCGTGCCCCTTAAGATGCGGGACGAGGTCGTCGGTACCATCAAGCTTTACCGCACCGAGAAGGGGCCCATCCCGCAGGTGCTTGTGAAGTTTGCGGTCGGCATCGCTCAGCTGCTGGGCATCCAGATGGAACTGGCCGAACTGGACCGTCGCTCGCAGCTGGCCACCAGGGCCGAACTGGACGCCCTGCGGGCGCAGATCAATCCGCATTTTCTTTTCAATACGCTGAACACCATTACGATGTTCATCCGCACCAACCCGGAGATGGCCCGCCGCCTACTGATCCGCCTGGCGACCTTCTTTCGCTACGCCTTGAAGCGGACGGGGCATTTCAGCACCCTGGCCGAAGAACTGGAGTGCGTGAACAACTATCTCATTCTTGAAAAGGCCCGCTTCAGGGAGAAACTGCGGTTCCACCGGGACATCGACCGGGGTTTGTGCGAATACATGGTCCCCGTCCTGACCCTGCAGCCGCTGGTCGAGAACGCTGTCAAGCACGGTATCGCTCCCAAGATAGGGAGCGGGACCGTCCGTGTTACCGTGAAGCGGCAGGGCGACGAGATCGCGATCGAGGTTTCCGATGACGGCGTGGGCATCCCGCCGGACATCATGTCCAGGGTTTTCGAGCCGGGCTTCGGTTCCGGGAGCGGGGTCGGGCTCTCCAACGTTAACGAGCGCCTCAAAAGTTTGTTCGGCGAAGAATACGGCCTGTCCATCCAAAGCGAGGTGGGCAAGGGAACCACCATCGGTTTCCGGGTGCCGCTGTGCAAGAACTCGGTTGCTGAAAGAGGAGGGCTGTCAGGTGAAGCTTAAGGCATTGATTGTCGACGACGAGTACCCGGCGCGCCAGGAGCTGCGTTACGCGCTGAGCAAGTTCGACAGTATCGAGATCGTGGGCGAGGCGGCCAATGCCCACGAGGCGCTGGCGTTGATTAAGGCGCTTGATTACTCCGTCCTGTTCCTGGACATTTCGATGCCCGGCATGGACGGCCTCGAACTGGGAGCGGCCATCCAGGAGCTCCCGAAACCGCCCTTCGTCATTTTCGTAACGGCCTATGACGAGCATGCCGTTAAGGCCTTTGAAGTCAACGCCATCGACTACATCTTAAAACCCATCGAGGACAAACGCCTGCGCATGGCCATCGACAAGGTGATGAGGGCAACCCAGGACGGCCACTTATCCGAGGTTCCCGAGCGGCGGGAGAGGGATCTGGGCCAGTACAGGATCGACCGCATCCCGGCCGAGGTCAACGGTAAGACCATCCTTGTCAACACCAAGGAGATCGTTTACGCTTTTACCGAAACGGATACGGTGTATTTAAAGACCTACGACGACAAGCTGTCGACTAATTTCACCCTGAAAGAGCTGGAAGCGCGGCTGGACCCGTCCGTCTTTTTCAGGACCCACCGCTGCTGTCTCGTCAACCTGCGGAAGGTTAAGGAGATCATCCCGTTCTTCAACGGGACGTACACGCTGGTTGTCGAGGACAAAGAGAGGTCGGAAGTGCCGCTCAGCAGGACGCAGGCTAAAAAGCTCAGGCAAATACTCGGCTTTTAAATGCCCGTTTTTAGCGGTCTCAGAAGGAATTCGCAAGAACGAAGAGAGGAAATGTTGATTTACGGCGTTGGAACCGACATTGTTTCCGTCTCCCGCATCGCCTCAGCGATAAATCGTTCGGGCGGCCGTTTTCTCCTGCGCGTTTTCACTCCTGCCGAGAGGGATTATTGCCTGGCGCGCAGGACTCCGGAGCAATGTTTTGCCGCGCGTTTTGCCGGCAAGGAGGCGGTGTTCAAGGCGCTCGGGACGGGACTTGCGGGCTGCGGCTGGCGGGACGTGGAGATCGCCGCGGACCCCGGAGGCGGCCCGCAGGTGCGCCTGTTAGGGCGGGCCGCCGGTATCGCGCTTGACCGGGGGATCGGGCGCGTTTTGCTTTCCCTTACGCACGAGGATCACTATGCCGTCGCCTTCGCCGTGGCGGTGAGGGATTAGGAGGGTTTTGTATTGCGGGTAGTTACGGCCGCCGAAATGCGGAGCATCGACCACAGGGCCGGCCAGGATTACGGCATCCCCAGCCTGATCCTGATGGAGAACGCCGGCATCGCCGTTTGCCGCGTGGCCCTGGACATGCTCGGGACCCCGCAAGGCAAGGTTGTGCTGGTTGTTGCCGGGAGAGGCAATAACGGCGGGGACGGCTTCGTCGCCGCGCGCCATCTGCACCTGGCCGGGGCAAAGGTCAAGGTGCTGATGACCGCCGACTCCGAAGCGGTAATCGGTGAGGCCCGCACCAATTTGGATATCTGGCTCCGCCTGGGGCAGAAGGTTTACGACTTGCAGGACCGCAACGGGATGCAAGTCTTGCAGCTGGGCTTAATGCAGGCCGACCTGGTCATCGACGCCATTTACGGCACCGGTTTTCGCGGAGCCTTGAAGGACAAAGTCCGGCGCATTATCGAACTGATTAACGAGAGCGGCAAACCGGTGCTGGCGGTGGACGTCCCCTCGGGCGTCGAGGCTGACACCGGGAAGACCAACGGCCTGTGCGTAAGGGCCGCCAAGACGGTAACCTTCGGCCTGCCGAAACTGGGCTTGGTCCTCGATCCCGGTGCTTCGTTCGCGGGCGAGGTGCAGGTGGAAGGAATTTCACTGCCGCCCGATCTCCTGGCCGACGGGGGAACGCGTTTCCTGCTTACCCCGCGCCTGGTCGGCCGGTGGCTCACTCCCCGTTCAGCCGACGCCCACAAGGGGGATTTCGGCCACGTCCTCATCGTCGCCGGGTCGCGCGGGATGACCGGCGCGGCCTCCCTGGCCGCCGAGGCGGCGCTGCGCGCCGGAGCCGGTCTGGTGACCGTCGCCCTTCCTGAGAGCCAGCAGCCTGTTATCGCCTCTCGTCTCGTCGAGGCGATGACGCTGCCCCTTCCCGAGACCCCGGACGGTACACTGGCCCTTGCCGCCAGGGATCATCTGCTCGAGCGGGCGGCGCGGTGCAGCGTGATGGCTCTCGGCCCGGGACTTTCAACCCATCCGGAGACACAGGAACTGGCACGGGAAGTGGTACTCGGCAGCGCTGTTCCCTGCGTTGTCGACGCCGATGGACTGAACGCTTTTGCGGGTACGGCGCCAGGGCTCAAATACGCCCGGGGCCCCCTTGTCGTTACGCCGCATCCCGGGGAAATGGCCCGCCTGCTGGGAATTTCGGCCCAAAAGGTGCAGTCCGAGCGGCTGGCCGTTGCCGAGCAAACCGCCCGCGACTGGGATTGCGTGACCGTATTGAAAGGGGCGCGCACCATTGTTGCGGGGGCGGCCGGGACGTTCGTCAACCCGAGCGGGAACCCCGGCATGGCTACGGGGGGAAGCGGCGACGTGCTGACCGGGGTTATCGCCGGGCTGATCGCCCAGGGTCTTGACCCCCTGCACGCCGCCGCCGCTGGCGCTTTCGCGCACGGGGCGGCCGGTGACGCGGCTTGCAGGGATAAAGGACAGCGGGGACTGATCGCCGGGGACACCGTCCGCATGCTGCCCGAGATATTGAAAAGACTTGAGTCCGAGTCAACGGAGGTGTAGCGCCATGTCGGCCGAACCAACCTGGGCTGAGATCAGCGTCTCTGCGCTGGAACACAACCTTTCCGAAGTCCGGCGGCTTGTCGGTCCGCAGACTGAGATCATGGCCGTAGTCAAGGCCAACGCATACGGCCACGGCCTGGTTCCCGCGGCCCGGGTTTTCGCCGCTAAAGGGGCCGACTGGCTGGGGGTGGCGCGTGCGAGCGAAGGGGTGGAATTGCGCCGGGCGGGCCTTGCCCTGCCGATCCTGGTCCTGGGATACACGCCTCCCGAGCAGTACCTTTACCTCTTGGACTACAACATCACGCAGACCATTTACGATCTCGAACTGGCCAGGATGTTGTCCGAGGCTGCGGGGGAAAGGGGACAGACCGCCAAAGTCCACCTGAAGGTGGACACCGGCATGGGACGCCTGGGCTTTCTCCCGGAGCGCGACATCTATGCGAGGATCCTGGAGATCGCGGAACTGCCCAACATCGAAGTCGACGGCTTGTTTACCCATTTCGCCGCTGCCGATGCGGCCGACAAGACTTACACCAGGCAGCAGCTTGACGCTTTTGTCGAGCTGACCTGTCACCTGGGACAGGACGGGATCGACATCCCTTATCTGCACGTAGCTAACAGCGCAGCGACCATCGACCTTCCGGAGAGCCACATGAACCTGGTGCGGGTCGGGCTCATGCTTTACGGCCTCTACCCTTCAAAGCATGTCGACAGAACGAGGGTCGATCTCCGGCCGGCGATGAGCTTGAAGAGCCGCGTGGGGATGGTGAAAAACGTCCCGGCCGGAACATTCGTCAGCTACGGCTGCACGTACGTGACTCCTGCGCCGACGACGCTGGCGACGATCCCGGTCGGCTACGCCGACGGCTACACGCGACTGCTTTCGAACCAGGGGGAGGTCCTGATCCGCGGCCGAAGGGCGCCGGTTGTGGGGAGGGTCTGCATGGACCAGATCATCGCCGACGTTGGGCACATCCCCGGCGTCCAGGTGGGCGACGAGGTTGTCGTGTACGGCCGGCAGGGGGATGCCGTTCTGCCTGTCGAGGAACTGGCCGAAAAGGTCGGCACGATCACCTATGAAGTCGTGTGCGCCGTTACCGCGCGCGTTCCGAGAGTGTATGTCTAACAGTAGTCGGTAGTCAGTAGTCGGTACTTGATGGGATTTACGGAGCGAATCCTTTCTGCTCCTAGGACTTAAGACTTACAGCATAGAACCCCGTTCCCGAGCGGCTGGGAACGAGGTTTTATTTTTTTGCATAATTTTGGTTAAGAAAGAGGATTGCTGGTAGGCGCTGACGAATACGAGTACCATTGCGCTGGAAGAAGGTGAGAATGTTGACAATACCGCGAAACCGACCGTCCCGCCGCAATTTACGGCAGCGTGTCCTTCGTTCGGCTGCCATCCTATTCTGCTCCGGAGCCCTGTGGGTGGCGGGGCTTGCCTTCGGAAGCGGGGCTCCCGCCTTGGCCGCCGCCAAGTATACCGTCAAGGCCGGCGATACCCTTTGGGGAATCAGCAACAAGTATGGCGTCAGCGTCAGCCAGCTTAAGGCCGTAAACGGCCTGCAGGGCGAGTTGCTCAGCATCGGCCAGGTACTGGTCATCCCCGGTACGGGCGCCGCATCCCCGAGCCGTTCCGGGTCGGCCGTCCACGTTGTTGCCGCCGGTGACACCCTCTGGCAGATTGCCCAGAAATACGACACCAGCGTCTCGGCGATTATGTCGGCCAACAAGCTGGCCAGTGACCGCCTTCATATCGGACAGAGACTGTCCATTCCACGCGCCGCAGGTTCGCAAAGCCTGGCGGCCAGGCCGAAAAACCTGTCGACCCTGCCCCCGGCGCCCGTCAGCCGTTCGGACAGCGATGCCGCCCGCGACATCCTGGAAATCGCCCACGCCCAGCTCGGCAAACCTTACGTATGGGGTTCACAAGGACCTGACGGTTTTGATTGCTCGGGGTTTACGTCGTACGTGTTCAAGCAGTTTGGTGTCAGCCTTTCCCACAGCTCATACGAACAGTTCAAGCAGGGGGTCCCCGTGAGCGGCGATGAACTGCAGCCGGGAGACCTGGTCTTTTTCACCACGTACTCCAAGGGCGCCAGCCACGTGGGGATCTATACCGGCGACGGGCAGTTCATCCACGCTTCCTCAAGCAAGGGCATCACTTACACCTCGTTGTCCGACTCCTGGTACGGTCCGCGATACCTCGGCGCGCGTCGGGTCTTATAGATGTTAGAAGTTAGATGTTGGATGTTAGATATTAGCTGTTAGCCGTTAGAAGTGAAATAATACTATATAAAATAAAAAAGAAGAAGAGATTCGGCAAGCCGAATCTCTTCTGTTCCAACGCTAACTGCTAACGGCTATTTTCGGTCCAGGATCGTCCAAAAGCGAGTATAGCATTTAACATCTAACTTCTATCTTCGCCCCAGCGGTGCGCAAGACTGTTTTCTATCCCCAGTAAATCAAAGACACGCCCCGTCGTCTGGCGCACGATGTCGTCGATCGTCGCGGGGCGGGCATAGAAGGCGGGCACCGGCGGCATAATGACCGCGCCCAGCCTTGCCAGCTTAAGCATGTTTTCGAGGTGGATGGGGGAAAGGGGCGTTTCCCGGGTAACGAGGATCAGCCGCCTTTGCTCCTTGATGGTGACATCGGCGGCGCGCAGGATCAGGTTCTCAGCGTACCCCGAAGCAATGCCCGCCAGCGTCTTCATGCTGCATGGGGCGACAACCATGGCCCGGCATTGAAACGAGCCGCTGGCGATGGGGGCCGTGAAGTCGTTTTCCTCGTACGTCCTGCTTGCCAGGGCGGTCACCCGGTCGACGGTCCAGGCCGTTTCCTGGGTGATGATATAGCGCGCGGCGGCCGAGAGCACGAGGTGGGTCTCGACGCCCCGGACCGCGAGTTCCTTGAGGATGTTGATGCCGTATACGGCTCCGGAGGCCCCGGATACGGCCACGATAATGCGCAAGCGAAACGCTCCCCGTTACGAGTATTTCCGCAGGGCCGTGGATGCCATGTCCTGACTGCCCTGTGTTTCTAATTCTAACCGTTTACCTTGATAAAAGAAAGTTACCTTGATAAAAGAAAGGTTGTACACGTCCGTGAAGTCTTACCGGATTCGGGGGATCGTCCTGCGCAGCAGGGTGATGCGCGAGGCGGACAGGCTGCTCATGCTTTTCACGTACGAGCGCGGTAAGATAAAAGCCGTCGCCTACGGAGCGGCTAAACCCCAGAGCAAGAAAAGGGGTGCCGTGCAGCCGTTCACCGTAGCGAGTCTGCTCCTGGACGCCGGCCAGGAGATGGATGTCGTGCGCCAGGCTGAAGAAGTGGCGGTTTTTCCAGGGTTGCATGCCGACCTGGCTTTATTGTCCTACGCCGCCAGCGCCTGCGAACTGGTGGAACTGCTCTGCCCCGAAGGACAGCCCAACCACGGCGTCTACGACCTGCTCCTGCTCTACCTGCGGCTGCTTCCCGCAAAAGAACGCCGCCCGCTGGTGCTGGCCTTCACGGCCAAACTGCTGGCCCTGACCGGGTTCCGGCCTCTCCTGGACGCCTGCGCGCACTGCGGCAAGCTTTTATCTGCGGGGCCTTTCAGCCTGAAACTGGGCGGGTTGCTGTGCTCGAACTGCCGGAGCCGGGACCCCGACGCCCTGCCATGCAGCCCCGGGACGGTTCGCTTGCTGAACTCGCTGACAGAATGGCCGCTTGAACGTCTCGGCTCGCTCAAGGTTTCACCCGGCATGCTCGACGAGCTCGGCGCGCTTCTTCATTCCTACCTCTGTTTTACACTGGAGCGCGAGCCCCGTTCCCTGGCATTTTTACGCAAGATAGGGGAATGATAAGTCCAAGCACAAACAAAGAGGGGGATGAAGATGACCGAGCTCGAGAAGATAGACGTTCTGCGAGCGCGTTTGGGCATCGGTTACCGGGAAGCCAAGGAGGCCCTTGACGAGGCAGGGGGTGACGTTATCAAGGCCCTGATCAAGGCCGAGGAGAAATACGGCCGGACCAGGGACGAGATGACGGCCCGGATCAAGGAGTGGGCCAGGCGCGGCGGCAGGAGCCGGCTGCGTGTCAAGAAAGGCGACAAAACGGTTATGGAAATACCGGCGGTCGTCGGAGCGGCGGGCGTATTAGGCACCCTGGCCTCCAGCCAGCTGGCCGTCCTCGGACTGGTTGGCCTGCTGACCGCGATGACCAGGAACTATACCCTGGAAATCGACGAGGGCGAGCCCACGGCACATGCCGTCGAGGAAAAAGGCCGGCGCGCAACCCGTCCGCCCATTTAGTATTGACTTTACGACCTATATCTGGTACTTGTATAGAAAATTGCCGAAAAAACCTCCCGTCTCTTAACGCAAGGGTTAGGGCGGGGGGTTTTCACTTTGCCTTTGTGCCGGGCAGGAGTGTTTACAGAAAGAGGTGACGGGTATGATGACTTTTCAGGACCTGATCATGATGCTTAACAGGTTCTGGTCCGACCAGGGATGCCTCATCCAGCAGCCGTACGACGTCGAAAAAGGCGCGGGGACGATGAACCCCGCCACCTTTTTGCGCGCGCTGGGGCCGGAACCGTGGAAAGTGGCCTACGTGGAGCCTTCCCGCCGGCCGACCGACGGCCGTTACGGCGAAAACCCCAACCGCCTCCAGCACTACTACCAGTACCAGGTTATCGTCAAGCCTTCCCCGGACAACATTATCGACCTCTATCTGGAAAGCCTGAGAGCGATCGGCATCATCCCGGAAGAGCACGACGTCCGGTTTGTCGAGGACAACTGGGAGTCCCCTACGCTGGGCGCGTGGGGCCTGGGCTGGGAAGTCTGGCTGGACGGCATGGAAATCACCCAGTTCACCTACTTCCAGCAGTGCGGGGGCATCGACTGCAAGCCGGTCTCGGTGGAAATCACCTATGGGCTGGAAAGGCTGGCTCTTTATCTCCAGGATAAAGACAGCGTTTTTGACATCGTGTGGGTCCCCGGGATAACTTACGGGGACGTACACCACCAGGGCGAGGTCGAGCACTCCCACTACAACTTCGAGCTCGCCGACACCAACATGCTCTTCGACCTCTTTGACATGTACGAGCGTGAGGCCCTGCGGGTAATGGAGAAGGGGTTCGTCCTCCCCGCCTACGACTACGTCCTCAAATGCTCCCACACCTTTAACCTGCTTGACGCTCGGGGTGCGATCAGCGTCACCGAGCGCACCGGGTTTATCGCCCGGGTGCGGGCCCTGGCGCGCGGCTGCGCGCGGGCTTACGTCAAACAGCGCGAGGAAATGGGTTACCCGCTGCTGAAGATGGAGGTGTAACGATGGCGCGCGATTTTTTGCTGGAAATCGGCCTCGAAGAGCTGCCCGCACGGTTTCTCAACCCCGCCCTCGAAGAACTGGGCGGCCTGGCGCAAAGCTTTTTCAAGGAATACCGCCTGGATTACGGCACGGTGGACACCTACGGGACACCGCGGCGGCTAGTGCTTTACGTCCGGGACTTGGTCGAGGAACAGGCTTTCGTGGAAATGGAAGTCAAGGGTCCCCCGGCTAAGGCAGCCTACGACATTCAGGGCCGGCCCACCAGGGCGGCCGAAGGCTTTGCGCGCAGCCAGGGGGTTGAAGTCTCGCAGCTGGTCACCCGGACCGTCGGCAAGGTGGAATACGTCTTTGCCGTGCGCCGGGAAACCGGGCGTCCGGCCGCTCAAGTTTTGGCCGAGATCTGTCCCCGCCTGATCACTGGTCTTTCGTTCCCCAAGCCGATGCGCTGGGGTGACGAGGAACTGAAGTTCGCCCGCCCGATCCGGTGGCTCGTTGCCCTGTTCGGCGGCGAAGTCATCACCTTCAGCCTCGCCGGTGTGGAAGCGGGACGCCGGACGTTCGGTCACCGTTTCCTGAACCCGGGGCCGCACCGCCTGGGGCAGGCGGGTGATTATTTCCCGGTTATGCGCGATGCCGGCGTCATCGTGAACCAGGACGAGCGGCGCCGCGAGGTCTGGGACCAGGTCCGGCGCGCGGCGCAGCTTGCCGGGGGAGAGGCGGGCGAAGACGATGAACTGCTGGAAGAGGTGACAAACCTCCTGGAGTGCCCCACCGCCTTTGTGGGCAGCTTCCCCGAGAATTACCTCGAACTGCCGGAACCCGTGCTGGTCACCCCGATGCGCGAGCACCAGCGCTACTTCCCGGTTTACGGTACCGACGGGAAGCTGATGAACAAATTTGTTGGCGTGCACAACGGCAGACCTGAATATCTTGACACTGTAAGAGCGGGAAATGAAAAGGTCTTGCGGGCCCGTCTGGCCGACGCCGAGTTTTTCTTCCGCGAAGACCTGGCGATCCCGCTGGCCGACAAAGTTGAAGGCTTGAAGAAGATCGTTTTTCAGGAGGAGCTGGGTTCGGTTTACGACAAGGCCCAACGGCTCAAGGCATTGACCGGGTATTTGTCGGAGGCCCTTGATCTCCCGGCGGCCGACCGTGATTTTGCCTTGCGCGCGGCGCTTTTGTGCAAGGCCGACCTGGTTAGCAGCATGGTCTACGAGTTTCCGGAACTCCAGGGGATTATGGGTCGCGAGTACGCCCTGCGTTCGGGAGAGGATCCTATCGTGGCCGAGGCGATCTACGAGCATTACCTGCCGCGTTTCGCCGGCGACGACCTCCCGTCTACCCCGGCGGGCACCGTGCTCAGCCTGGCCGAACGGGCCGACAACCTGGCGGGCTGCTTCGGACGGGGTATTCAGCCCAGCGGGTCCCAAGACCCCTACGCCTTACGACGCCAGGCTCTGGGTATGTGCCACATCCTTCTCGAACAGGGCCGCCGCTTATCCTTGAACAGTCTTTTTGCCAGGGCTTACGCGCTTTACGGCGAGCGCTTGAAGGTTGCGGTAGGGGAGATGACCGAGGCGCTTAATGACTTCGTCAAACAGCGGCTCCGCGGCATCTTCACAGAAAAGGGGTTTGCTTACGATGTTCTCGATGCGGTCCTGGCCGTACCCTTTGACGATGTCCTCGACGCCTGGCTTAGGGTTCAGGCCGTGGCGCTTCTGCGCGAGGACGGGCGGGTTTTTGACGACGTGCATACGGCCCTTACACGAGCGGGCAACCTGGCCAAACACGCGACAGAGTCGGATGTAGACCCCACCCTTTTCGTTGATCCGGCTGAGAGGCAGCTGTTCGAGGCCTACCTGCGGGTTCGGGAGGAAGTCCTGCCCTTGTTTGCCCGGGGACACTACCTTAACGGCCTGCGTGCCCTTGCCGCGCTGCGTCACCCCGTGGACAACTTCTTTGACGCCGTTCTGGTCATGGTAGAGGACGAGGCGGTACGCCGGAACAGATTGGCTCTGCTGAACGGCATTGCCGGACTGGTCCGGCCTGTGGCGGACCTGTCCAGGCTGGTACTCACCCAGTGACTGGTACTCACCCAGTGATATGATAAAATGTCCGGTTTCGGGCAGGGAAAGGCTCCCCTGGGATAGTATATTACAGCAGTATTGGCCTGCACGGAGCAAATAGTATAACACTATAGCTTCCGGGGGAGGTGGTGGCATTTGGACCTCACCAAGCGCCAGGAATTAATCCTTGAAATCGTCAAGGCCCAAGGCCCGATAACCAGCGAGCAGATTGCCGAACAGCTCAAGCTTACCAGGGCCACGCTACGCCCTGACCTGGCGATCCTAACCATGGCCGGTCTCCTCGAGGCCCGCCCCCGGGTCGGTTACTACTTCAGCGGCAAGTCGCCGAACCGTATCGTCGCCCAGCGCCTGCGCAGGGTCAAGGTAGGGGATATAAAATCGGTTCCCGTTGTCGTTCGTGACGACACGTCAACCCATTCGGCGATCATCACGATGTTCTTGGAGGACGTCGGTACCCTCTTTGTTGTGAACGAACAGGGTCACCTCCAGGGTGTCGTTTCACGCAAGGACCTGCTTAAAGTCTGCGTCGGCGGTCAGGACCTTCATAAGCTCCCGATCGGCGTGGTGATGACGCGGATGCCGAACGTGGCGATGGCTGACCCGGACGAAACGGTCTGGCAGGCGGCCAAGAGGCTGGTAAGCCACGAAGTCGACGCCCTTCCTGTCGTCAAGCCGGTTCAGGGGCCCGGAGGGGCCGTACGGTATGAGGTAGTGGGCCGCCTTTCCAAGACCAATATCGCCCGCCTGTTTGTTGAACTTGGCGAAGGCGATTAAATACAGGAATGTCGACAGAAATTAGGGTTTCCCGGTAAGGAGGCGTTCAAGGTTACTAGCGATATCCGCCCGATCATCTATATCGTCTCCGATTCGGTAGGGGAGACAGCCGAATTGGTGGCCAGGGCTGCGGCCAGCCAGTTCAACGGCGGGCATGTGGAGATCAGACGCGTGCCTTATGTCACCCATCCGGAGGAGATCCCTGAAATTCTCGAGGAAGCCAGCGGCTTTCCCAGCGTGATCGTCTTTACCCTGATCATCCCGGAGCTCCGCGATATACTGATACGGGAAGCGGCGCGCTATAACCTTCCGGCTGTCGATATCATGAGCCCGGTTGTCGAAGCGCTGGCTAAAGTTTCCCACGATATGCCCAAGCTGGAACCGGGCTTGATGCGCAAGGTCGATGAGGAGTACTTCCGGCGTGTCGAGGCCATCGAGTTCGCCGTTAAGTATGACGACGGCAAGGATCCGCGGGGCATCAGCCAGGCCGACCTGGTGATCCTGGGAGTTTCGCGCACCGGCAAGACCCCTCTTTGCATGTACCTTGCCCACAAGCGGATCAAGGCGGCCAACGTTCCGCTTGTCCCCGAGGTTGCTCCGCCGGAAGAAATCTTTAAACTGCCCCCGCACCGGCTGGTCGGGCTTACCGTCAAACCCGAACAACTGCTGCAGATACGCCAGGAACGCCTGAAAACACTGGGACTGCCCGCTGAGGCCGATTATGCCAACACTGAGCGCATTCTGCGCGAGCTGGACTACGCCAAGCAAATCTTCCAGCGTGCCGGGTGCTCGGTGATTGACGTCACCAACAAGGCTGTTGAGGAAACGGCCAGCAAGGTGCTCGAGATTTTCTGGAAGGGCGAACGGCACAGGCTCGAACCATAGCACATTGAAGCACTGGACATTGAGTCGGTTGGCGCGCCTACGGGGCGCGTTTCTTCTCCCCTCGGCTTGTTAGGAGGTTATACTTTTGGGCGAGACGATGCGGCTGTTTTGGGCCGTCAACCTGCCGGAGACACTCAAGAGCCGGTTGGGCGGCCTCCAGAAAGAACTGGCGAGATTTTGCCCGGGGGTCAAATGGGTAGAGCAGGAAAACCTGCATCTGACCGTGAAATTTCTGGGAGAGGTGCAGGATGTCCTGGTACCCGATATCACCCTTAAGGTCCGGGAAAGCTTAGCCGGCCTGGAGCCTTTTGAGCTGTTGCTGCAGGGGACAGGCACTTTCGGCAGGCCTCCCCGTGTGATTTGGGTTGGGGTCGGGGGCGACCTGGAGGCGCTGCGCAGGGTCTGGGACAGGGTCGAAGACGCCCTTGTGCCGGCAGGTTTTCCCCGGGAAACAAGAGGTTTCAAGCCGCACCTGACCCTCGGCCGGGTACGGGAGGGGCGGAAGGTGCGCTTGCCGGACGAAACGGTGGGGATGGACGGCTCGGCGGCGTTTACGGTCGCCTCGGTTGACTTGATGCGCAGCGTGCTTACGCCGCGCGGCCCTGTATACAGTGTTCTTTTCCGAGTTGCTCTGGTATAGTTTCGAGTATGTGTCAATTTTTTTAAACAGCCGGCGTATGCTTTAGGGCAAGATTTTGCCTTGGTTTCTTTTTAGGAGTGTAGGTTATGCTTATCGTCGGGCTCAACGGAAGCCCCCGCAAGAACGGGAATACGGCAGAGATTCTCGGGGCGGCGCTGGCCGAGGCAAAAGCCCTCGGCGCGGACACCTTTCTCCTGCAGGCGTCGGAAGGCGTAGGGGCCGCCAGGACGGCTTTCTGCACGCACTGTTCCTCGCCGTGCAAGGGTGTATGCTACCAGGGGACGGCTTTGGAAGAGATGTTCAACCTGCTCCGGCGGGCGGACGCCGTTATCATGGGCAGCCCGGTCTACTTCGGGACGGTCTCGGCGCAGCTGAAAGCCTTCTGGGATAAGACCCGCAAGCTCCGCTCCGAGTTGGCTCTCGTCAACGTCGTGGGGGCGGCCGTCACCGTGGGCGGTGCGCGTTTCGGCGGCCAGGAAGGGACGTTGAGGACCCTGCACAACATGCTACTCGTCCAGGGCATGATCCTGCTCGGGGACGGGCACGTTTCGGCGGACGCCGGCCACTTCGGGGTCTGCGCCCAGCAGCCGGCCAAGGATGACACCGAGGTTTTTAAAAGGGTGCCCATACTGGTTCGCCGGGTGGTAGAGGTGGCCCGGGCCACGGAGTCCCTGCGCAAGGGACGCCGCGCTCAGGCATAAACGACAGCCAACCCCGGTCGGATCCTCTCTCCGCCGGGGTTTAATTATCTCAGCCGGGGTTTAATTATCTCATCAGTTGTAAGGGTGGGGAAAATGACTGACTTTCGCGGGTGGACCGAAGCGATGGAACAACACCTTTCCAGGTATGCCTCGCGCAGCACTGCTACGAAGGGGCGCCAGCGCCCGGAGGAAGAGTGCACGATACGGACGGCGTTCCAGCGCGACCGGGATCGGATTATCCATTCCAAGAGTTTCAGGCGCCTCAAGCACAAAACCCAGGTTTTCATCATCCCGGAGGGCGATCACTACCGCACGCGCCTGACCCACACGCTGGAGGTAGCCCAGATCGCCCGCACGATAGCCCGGGCCCTGCGCCTCAACGAAGACCTGACGGAGGCCATCGCCCTGGGACACGACCTGGGACACACGCCTTTTGGCCATACGGGCGAGTACGCCTTGCGCGAGATTCACCCCGGCGGATTCAATCATAACGAGCAAAGCCTGCGGGTCGTCGATTTGCTCGAGGGGCAGGGCGGCCTGAACCTCACCTGGGAGGTCCGCGACGGCATCAGGACCCATACGGGGCCCGACCCGCCGGCGACGCTGGAAGGCCAGATCGTCCGCATCGCCGACCGTATTGCTTATATCAATCACGACATTGACGACGCCCTGCGTAGCGGCCTCCTGACCCTGGAACAGTTGCCCCGGGAATGCATCGCCGTTTTGGGAGTCGTGCACCGCCAGCGTATCGACAGGATGGTCAGGGACCTGATCGAACAAAGCTGGGACCAGCCCGTGGTCAGGATGAGCCCGGAGATTCAGAAGGCCATGGACGATCTGCGCAACTACCTTTTCGCCAACGTCTATCTCTGCTCGGACGCCAAACGCGAGGAGGGAAAAGCCAAGCACGTGGTGCAGAGCCTCTACCAATACTTCGCCAGGCACGTGGAGCGTATCCCGGAGGAATACCGCAAACGCGTCGATGAGGTCGGCGAGGCCCAGGTAGTGTGCGACTACGTGGCGGGAATGACCGACCGCTACGCCGTGGCTATGTTCGAGGCGCTGTTCGTGCCCAAGCCGTTCCCTGTGCGCCTGGGCGGCGAGAGGTAAGCACGCGGTATGGCTCCCCAAGGGAGTCGAAAAAGCGCTTGTCCACTGGATTGCTTGAAATAACACCTTATTTCGCGCCCAAAAATTGTCGAAGGCAGGTGCAGGAAATTCTATAGTGCCAGCGAAATATCTTACTGAGAGGTTCCCCGCCTGGTCTCGGAAGGTGGTCTTATGCGCGGGTTGATCCCGGATGAACTGGTGGCGGAGGTCCTTGACCGGGTGGACATCGCCGAACTCATCGGAGAGTACGTCCGCCTGGAAAAAAAGGGCCGAAGCTTATGGGGGCTGTGCCCTTTCCACCAGGAGAAGACACCTTCTTTTTCTGTCACCCCCGATAAACAGATGTTTTATTGTTTTGGATGCGGGGTGGGAGGAAACGCCTACAAGTTCATAATGCTTAAGGAAAACCTGGATTTTCCCGAAAGCGTGCGGTTCTTGGCCGGGCGTGTCGGGATCAGGATCCCGGAATACCAGCCAGCCGCTGTCCGCAAGCACGAACGGTTGTGGGGCGCCAACGCGCTGGCCGCGGAATTCTACCAGAGCGTCCTCGAACGGGAAGCAGTGGCTGAGGGAGCCAGGCAGTACCTGGCTAGACGGGGTCTTTCGGTGGAAACGCTCCGGAAGTTCCAACTGGGTTACGCCCCGCCGCGGTGGGATGCCCTGCTCGAATTCCTGGGCCGCCACGGGTATTCCCCCGAGGAGCTTGCCGGCTACGGGCTGGCCGTACGGGGCGAGCGGGGCCGTATCTACGACCGTTTTCGGAACCGCGTGATCTTTCCGGTGGCCAACAGCCGGGGTAAGATCGTCGGTTTCGGGGGCCGGGTGATGGACGACAGCCAGCCTAAGTACCTGAACTCTCCGGAAACGGCCATTTTCAGCAAGGGACAGGAACTCTACGCCTTAAACCTCGCGCGCCAGGCGATCCGGGAGGCCGGGTTTGCGGTGATTGTCGAGGGCTACATGGACGCCATCGCCGCCCACCAGTTCGGGCAGTCAAACGTGGTGGCCTCGCTGGGAACGGCCCTTACCAGAGAACAGGCCAAGCTGCTGACCCGCTGTACGATGGATGTCGTAATTGCTTACGATGCCGACTTTGCCGGGGAAACGGCGACGCTCAGGGGACTGGACATATTGAAGGATCTGGGGTGCCGGGTACGGGTGGTGAGTATTCCGGACGGCAAGGATCCGGATGACTTCTTGAAGACGCACGGTGCCGAGGAATGGCAGGCCCTGGTCGACAAAGCGGTGCCGCTGCTCGAATACAGGTTGCAGCACGCCATCCGCCAAACCGGGGCGCGTACAACCGTGCAAAAGCTTGCAGTCTTGCACCAGGTACTGCCCAGTTTGCACAGCTTGGCCAGTGAGGTGGAAAAGGAAGAGGGGATACGGTTAATCGCTCGGTCCTTAAGCCTGTCTTTGGATACCGTTAAAGCCGAACTGACGAAATACGCGGCAGAGCACGCAGAAAATTGGCCAGATTCGGATAAAATTGCTAAAAACTTGCATAATATAATTATTAAACGACCTCAGGCCAGACAACGGGCCGAAGCAGGCTTGCTTTACCAGGCAATCGAAAACCCCGCGTGCATTGAAATTGCGAGACAGGAGCTAGGCGATCAGTTTTTTACCGACGCATCTTACCAGCGCATTTTTAATGTTCTGGTCCGGCATGCAACACAGCCGGGATTCAAGCCGGCGCTGCTGGCGACCTATCTCGATGAAGCTGACCAGGCTGCGTTCAGCGCCCTGATGAGCGGATTCGGGGAAATAGAGGCAAGACCAGGGCTGAGTGAACTTATTCCTGCGCTCAAACGCTTAATTGCCAAGGAAAAAAGGCAAGCCTTGCTGGCGGACCTGGCCGCTGCGGAGCAGGCTGGGGACCATGAGCAGGCAGCCCGCCTTAAAATCGCTATTAATCAACTCTGTACATCATCCTTGAAAGGAGGGAGCGAAAATGCAGGAGGAGTTATCTAGCGCGATGCAGGCACTGATTGAAAAAGGCAGGGAGCGTGGCGTCCTTACTTACGGGGAGATCATGGACGGCCTGCAAAAAGCGGACTTGTCTCCAGAACAGATTGAGGAATTTTACGAAAAGCTCCCGGGGATGGGAATCGAGGTGGTCCCTGAGGTGTCTGACCTGGAAGGTCTGGACGAGGTCAAGGCTGATGAGGATATAGAAGAAGAAGCAGATTTCGTTGTTCCCGACGGCGTTGATATAGATGATCCGGTAAGGATGTACCTCAAGGAAATTGGCCGCATCCCCCTGTTGACCCCTGCGGAGGAGGTCAAACTGGCCATGGCCATGGAAGAGGGTGATGCCGAGGCCAAGCGGCGCCTGATCGAGGCCAACCTGCGCCTTGTCGTCAGCATCGCCAAGCGGTATGTCGGGCGCGGCATGCTGTTCCTTGATTTAATTCAGGAAGGAAACCTCGGCCTGATCAAGGCTGTGGAGAAATTCGACTATCGCAAGGGATACAAGTTCAGTACCTACGCAACGTGGTGGATTCGCCAGGCCATTACCAGGGCTATCGCCGACCAGGCCCGGACCATCCGCATCCCGGTGCACATGGTCGAGACGATCAACAAGCTGATCCGTGTCTCGCGGCAGCTCCTGCAGGAACTTGGACGGGAGCCTACTCCCGATGAAATCGCCAGGGAGATGGACATTTCCGAGGATAAGGTCCGGGAGATCATGAAGATCGCCCAGGAGCCAGTTTCTTTGGAAACACCCATCGGCGAGGAAGAAGACTCGCACCTGGGTGACTTCATCGAGGACCAGGATGCGCAGGCTCCGGCTGAGGAAGCCTCTTTCACGCTGTTGCGCGAACAACTCAATGAAGTCTTGAAAACACTTACCGAGCGCGAGCAGCGCGTCCTGCGCCTGCGTTTCGGCCTGGACGACGGCCGCACGCGGACGCTGGAGGAGGTGGGCCAGAAATTCGGAGTTACACGGGAGCGCATTCGCCAGATTGAGGCCAAGACGCTACGCAAGCTGAGGCATCCAAGCCGCTCGAAGAAACTCAAGGACTATCTTGAGTAGGCAAACGATTTGACGGGCGGGGGGTGCCCGTCATATAATTTTTTGAGGGGCCCATAGCTCAACGGTCAGAGCATCCGGCTCAAGACAGCGAGTCTAAGTCAAGACATCTTGATATGACCTGCTGTCAAGGGCTGCCTGGAGAGTAATCTCCAGGTGAAACCTGCCAAATTCGGGGAAGCCTAAGCCGTAAGGTATGGTAATCCCGAGCCAAGCCTCTTATGAGGAAGGTGTAGAGACTAGACGGCAGGCACCCTATAAGGGGTGAAGGGATAGTCCAGACCACAAACCCGAAAGGGGCAGCGAAAGCTGTAGTGGGATGCATAACCGGCTGGTTCCAGGTTCGAATCCTGGTGGGCCCACCAAAAAAGAGGTGAGAAGTGGGAAGTCAGAGGTGAGAGGCAGAAGAAGGAATTCGGCGGAGCCGAATTCCTACCGTGAAAGGTCCCACATCCAACCTCTCACTTCCCGCATCACAAATGGGCGATTAGCTCAGAGGGAGAGCACTTGCCTTACAAGCAAGGGGTCAGTGGTTCGATCCCACTATCGCCCACCAAAATAAGACTAATGAAACCAAGGTGACGAACCTTGGTTTTTTGTTTTAGGTAAACAAGGCATATTTCCCGTGCTAATATTTGGCACTGCTGAATATCCTGATGAAAGGCAAGGTACAAAGCCTTACGAAAGAAGGGAAGAAAGTGAACGTCGGAAAAGCCTTGAGCCTCCCGCTTGTGGAAGGGAATCTTGTTAAGGTCATCATCGGGGCGGTCCTCAACCTCATCCCGATCGTCAATTTCCTGTGCCTCGGGTATTTTATCGAGGTTATGGCGAACGCGTTCCGAGAGAAACACGAGATGCCCGCCTGGGAAAACTGGGGAGATAAATTCGTCAAAGGGATGGTCGTCCTTGTCATCAGTTTTGTCTACATGCTGATCCCGGCGATTATTCTTGGAATCGGCGGGGGCATTGACAGCGCTTTGAGCAGCGACCTTTCCGGAGCGTCTCTGCTGGGCCTCCTGTGTTTGCCGGCGGTCTGGTTCATACTGCCGATGGCCCTTGCTCACTACGCTGCTACCGGCGGTTTCAGCAGAGCCTTCAGCCTCGGCACTGTCTTTACTTACATAGGTGCGGCTTTCGGCAGCTACCTGGGAGCTTACCTGTTCTCCATTGTCCTTTTCATCGGTCTCATGCTTCTAAATGTAATCCCGGTCATTGGATGGCTTATCTGCATTTTCGGCGGATTTTACGCCGGCTGTGTCCTGGCTTTCCTCTTCGGGGAGGCGTACCGAAAGGCCGTCGCGGCTAAGAGCGCCGGCATAGAGGCGTAAGTGACGGGGAAGAGTCAATAATCACAAGCAAGACCACAGCTTCGGTTGTGGTCTCCCTTTTTTAAAGCACTGCTTGCTTTTTCAAAGAACGGCTGTTGAAACTCTCCCTGGAATGTTAAACTGCCTAAAGGAAGGAGGGAGTGCAATGCCGTTGGTGAGAATCGAAATGCGGGCGGGGAAGCCGGCTGCCTACAAAAAAGCGGTGCTCGACGGTGTCCACGAGGCGCTTGTACAGGCCATCAAAATCCCCGACCATGACCGCAACCAGAGGCTTTACGAGCTGGACGCCGATCACTTTGAGATTTCACCCACCAAAAGTGAAAACGCTGTCATTATCGAAATTGTGATGTTCAAGGGCCGTTCGGCTGAGGCCAAAAAGCGACTTTTCCAGGCCGTCGTCGCCAACCTGGGCAAGAATCCCGGTATCGACGGCAACGATATCATCATTGTGCTGCATGAACCGCCGTTGGAAAACTGGGGTATCCGGGGCGGGAAGCCCGCTGACGAGGTGGATCTCGGGTTTGATATCAAGGTTTAAGTTCATTATGTTTATATTATCGGCGGCCTTATTCCTTTTTGAAAGAACCTATCCGTTCATGGACACGTTATGGTAGGGATGTTGTATGATCAAGCTTGGTGAGCGTCTGGCTGCGGTAGCCCGTTACGTTGCGCCGGGCACGACGGTGGCCGATATCGGCACTGACCACGCTCTGTTGCCGCTCTTCCTTGTCGAACAGGGAATAAGCCCCCGGGCCGTCGCTGTGGACGTGGCGGACGGACCCTACACGGCTGCTTTGCAGGCAGTCAGGGAGAGAGGCCTGACTCAACTGGTCGATGTCCGGTTGGGTGACGGTTTGTCGGTTGTACGGCCGGGGGAAGCTGACGTACTGGTCCTCGCGGGGATGGGGGGCAACACGATACGGGAAATCCTTGACGCGTCGCCGGAAGTGGTTGAAAAAGCCTCCCGTATCATTGTGCAGCCTATGGAGCAGCAGGCGGCCATCAGGCAGTGGTTTGCATCCCACGGCTGGGCGATAGTAGACGAAGAACTGGTCGAAGAGTCAAACCGCCTCTACCAGGTGATCGCGGCCGAGCGCGGCGAACCCTGGGACGCCACGCCCTTGGAGATGGAGGTCGGGCCGCTGCTTGTGAAGAGCAAGCACCCGCTGCTGCCGCGCTACCTGGCAGGATTACTCCAAAAATACGAGAAGATACTCCAGGGCATGGAAAAAAGCAGACGCGACCTTCCTGCCCAGCGGGAAATCGAAGAAAAGGTCGCCCGGTTGCGGTCCCTGCTTGCAGACCTGTTCAGCCCCAAGCCTGATCCCAATTAAAAGGAGCGTGCTTTGTTGAGCGCTAAATGTGCGTCGATTGTAACGTTTATCGAAGAACTGGCTCCCAAAACCCTGGCCATGGAAGGGGACAATACCGGTTGGCAACTGGGCGACCCTAAAGCTGCTGTATCCAAGGTACTGCTGACCCTCGACATCGATGAGCGGACCGTTGAAGAAGCAGTCCGGATCGGTGCCCAGTTGATCGTGAGTCACCACCCGCTGTTTCATCGTCCCTTCAAAAACCTGCGCCTCGACTTGCCGGCGGGAGCCCTCGTTGCCCGGCTTGTAAGGGAGAACATCAATGTCTACTCGGCCCACACCAACCTGGACGCCGCCGAAGAGGGCGTCAATGCCGTCCTGGCCAAAGGGTTGGGCTTGGTGGACAGCGTCCCGTTGACCGACGACCCTCCCGGTTTCGGCCGGATCGGCCGGCTGCCCGAACCGCAGAGCTTTTATTCCTTCGTCGCCGACGTCAAGACCGTCCTGGAACTGCCCGCCGTGCGCGCCGGGGGCCCGCAGGACCGTATCGTCAAGAAAGTGGCCCTCTGCGGGGGATCGGGCGGGGACCTCTGGTCGAAGGCTGCCTTTGCCGGAGCGGACGTTTTTGTTACCGGGGACATCAAATACCATGTGGCCCAGGATATCCTGGCCGCCGGGATGAACTTCGTGGATCCCGGTCATTATCCGAGCGAGCGCGTTATCCTCGAGCCCCTTAAAGATCACCTGGAGAAACGCTGCCGCGCCTCCCGCCTGGATGTGGAGTTCGTCGTCAGCACGACCGGCCGGGACCCTTTTATGTACCTGTAGTGGCCACCATGCGCAGTACGTCACCGAGGTTCAGTGCCCGATTGAGGGATAAAACCGAAGGAGCAAGAGCGATAAGCTACATTAGTGATTTTTAAGGCCCCCGGAACCGGGGGCCGTTCTATTTGTTCTTCTTTTTTAACTCCTCTTTAATATCCG
The DNA here is from genome assembly GCF_052618305.1 of Desulforudis sp. DRI-14. The sequence continues at coordinate 146,138 of NZ_JBQXEZ010000003.1, forward strand.
GATAGAGAGAGGTACTTTCCGCGGCCATCGATTGTGCTCCGGCTTTTTTCTGTTCCAGCATGGCCTCGATTACCAGGCAAATCATCTCGAGCTGATGGAGTTCCAGCTGTTGCGCGAGCATTAACAGACGGCGGAACTCGGGAGGCAGCGATGATTGATGGGTGCTTTCGGGAGCGAAGAAGTCGCCGAGAGTGATGCCCATCGCCCGGCAAAGCTTATTGAGGACATTTATGCTGGGGACAGTCCGGCCCGATTCGATCTCACTGATCGTTGATTGTGCCACGCCGGCCATGCGGGCCAAGGCGTTGCCGCTGACCCCTAGGCCTTTGCGTAATTCACGAAGGCGGGACCCAATATCCATAAACATCCTCCTAAGTTACACGTCGGTCTTCTTGCAGGTACAAATCTACCCTCTTATTTTAAATCCTTTATCGGTTTAGCGATAGTATTGGTTAAGTATGGAAATAACAGCAAAACTGCGAAAACAAGGTTAATGGGAAAATACTTTGGCCATTCCGGGAGCAGCCTGGTTTGCACTGCTATAGTTGGCAACGATAACATATTATCGGTGATAACGATGAACTTTGGTTTAAGTATAGCAAAAATTAGAATGGATCGGGGAATTTCTCAGGCAGACCTAGCACGGCAGGCTGGTATTTCCCAGTCTACGGTGAGCGATATCGAAAGCGGGAAGACCGACCCCAGGGTCTCGACCGCCCTGAAACTCTTGTATCTGCTGGATATCAGGTATATGGAGATTGTTTCAAACGGCAAACATTACGGTCTTCGCCCGGTGATGCATACGAGGCCGGGTGCGGACCGGAAAGTCTTTGAAGAGGCCATCGACTGCTTGACGGCCATACGTGGCTGGGCGCAGTTGGCTGTGGAGCAGGTGGAGCGGGAAAGCTTCCCACTGTCCAGGCAAACCCTGGGGCAATTAAGATTACTGATCGACGAGGCCGATAGGCTGGCGCAAATCCTTGGCAGCGGGTACCGTAAAAAGTCCAGAAGATAAGCCCTGCCTGCGGGGCTTCTTGTTTTTCGACAGAATAAGTGATAACATATAATTCGCGGGTGAGTAGGCCAGATGGTCGCGGCCGCTTGAGCGGCTGAGGAAAGTCCGAGCTCCGCAGGGCAGGGTGCTGGGTAACACCCAGTGGGGGCGACCCCAAGGCAAGTGCCACAGAAATGTGTACCGCCTGTTGGGAAGTGAGAAGTGAGAGGTCACGACTAACTTCTCACATCTCACTTCTCAATGGGTAAGGGTGGAACGGTGCGGTAAGAGCGCACCAGCGGTCAGGCGACTGGCCGGCTAGGTAAACCCCACCCGGAGCAAGACCGAATAGGGGGACGATGGAGTGGCCCGCTCCGTTCCCGGGTTAGGTCGCTAGAGGCGTCTGGCAACAGGCGTCCCAGATAGATGACCATCCACGACAGAACTCGGCTTACAGGCCTGCTCACCCGCGCCAAACTGCGGCATAACCCGTGGTTTGGCCTTTTATTTTGCGGCTCGGAGAAGGGTTACAGCGGAGTTTGCACCTCAGGGAATATGCAGGAGTTATGGAGCTGTTCTTTACCGTTTGGTCTTCGACACCGCCTGGGGTATTCCTGCCAGGCGCAAAAAATTCTTCCATCGGTGTTGACTCATCGCCTGGTACTATTGTAGAATCAAATCAAGTGAAGTAGTTTCTCACCCGGCTGGCATGACCGGCGGGGTGCATTCGTAAAGGAACTGGCTTTTCGGCATGATCGAAAGGCCGCAGCACTGCGGGTATAGACCTGCTTGTTGCGGCCTTTTTGCTTTTCGTGGGGACTGCTATCAAGGTTACCGGGGTAGGTGGCGACAGTGACCCTCGACGAGGCCATAAAAACCTACTTTGATGTTTGCACCAGCCTCCGTGGGATGTCGGCTGCCACGGTCCAGGCATATGAGTGTGATTTCCGCGACTTCCTTCGCTTCGCGTCAGCCAGGGGGTTGCGGGAAGCCAAGGACGTTACCACAGCCCACGTTAACGACTATCTGCTGCTGCTACGGCGACGGGGCCTGAAGCTGACGACACTACACCGGCGCCGGAACGCGCTCAGTTCCCTCTTCACCTTTCTTGTGATGCAGGGATGGGTTGGCAAGAACCCGGTAGCTGCAGTCAGGCTTCAGCCGCGGCCGCAGACTACAAGAGACATCGTGCTCGAAGATGAGGAAGTGCGCCGGTTCCTTCAGGCGGATATAAGCTATCGCACTGTTTCCAATGATATCCTGGATGCGCTGAGAATGCTCTTGGTATTCACGGGGCTTCGGTGCTCGGAGTTGTTGAAACTCGATTGGGCGCACGTGGACCTGGAACGGGCTCTGTTGACAGTGTACGACAGTAAGAATTCGGCCCGGAAAGGCCTGCCCGATCTCAGGGACCGGGACGTCCCTCTCTGCCGCTCGGTACTTTCCGTGCTGACACCCCTCAGACTGAAAGAGGGGCCGGTTTTGGTATCCAAGAGAGGCGCTCGGCTTAGCCCAGACGCATTTCAAGAGATTGTTGCCAGGGCGGCGGAAGCCGCGAACCTCAAGAGGAACGGCGGACTGGTTACCGCGCACGGGTTCCGGCACAACCTGGCCAGCCAGCTTGCATTGCGCGGCTACTCCGAAGCAGACGTACGGCTTTTGTTGGGGCACAGGCCTGCTTCCGTCACCCAGGTTTACATGCATTCAACTATTGAGCGTCTCCGCAGTGCAATTCAGCTATATGACGATGCGATCACACTGCAGAAGGAACGAGAGGAGCGCGTTGAACTTGCGCCACCCGTAGAGCACTCCGGTGTTTCGACTACGGACAGTGTTGATTCGGTATACGGCGAGGCCCGTCGGCTGTGGGACTTAGTGGCTGGCGGGCCAATGTCCGAGGAGTTTCTACTCGGTTTTTTGTTAGCACGCAAGGCCGCCCGTCCAGGTTCTAAAGAGTTTATGTTGCCAGCGACTGAGAATCCTCGCGTGATGAGGAGTCTCCAAGGCTAAGTTAACTGGGACGGTTGCTGTGAGCAGGCCGTCCACTGACTACCGCTTTTGCCGGGACACCTATGTTTCCGGCTGACATAAGTTCGGTCCCCCTGGCCCTGAGCTGCGGAGGGCGACACTAAGTTTACCCTAAGTTTCTTGCGGTTTTCAGGAAAGGCCACAGGTACTGCTCAGCAGGGTGCCGGGCCGAAGCGACGACTGCTGGAAAACAGCCGGGGAACGCAGCACTATCCTCCATCCTCCCCGGCCCAGACGGCGGCTCTGATGTAAGTGATGCATCAGGCGTCCCCATTGGACGTGGCTATGCCGGCCGCCGGCCGCGTGGGCAGAAGTCGGCCCGGCGAGTGAATTAGAACTCGTAATGCGGCGATGTGCTCAACGGTTCACTGGAAACACGACGAGAAGGCAGTTCCAAAAACACTGCTTCCAAGCGTAACAGCACCTGATTCAGGAGAATAACGAACGAAACGGCCCTCCTGAACCATGCCCGGACTATGTCCTTAAGGGGTGTTAGAGGATGTCTTACAAGTCACTTATCGAGCAATTGAATAAGATTCACCGACATGCTAGACAGGGTAGTATCACAACGCGGCGCAGGTACCACGCAGCGATGTTGAGGTTCTTGTCTTTCGTTGCAAGCGAGTTTAAGCTCCAAAATATAAGAAATATTTCCAACAAGCACATCGCCGCCTACGTGGCGTACCTGAAGGAGAAAGGACGCGGGCCTAACTATATTCGTACTGAACTGGCCGCGATTCGTTTCTACCATGATCAAACTCCCAGCCGCCATCGGTTAACGCAGGATAACGAAGCTCTGGGTGTGGATCCGCGGCCTAAAGGCCGTGATCGTTCGTGGAATGACGAAGATTTTGTGGCGATGGTCAAGGTCGCTGAGAGCAGAAATGAGGAATGGATAGCTGATGTACTTATCCTAGCACGGGAACTGGGCCTGCGCATACACGAAGTGGTGAGGCTTTATCGCGCTGATGCCGAACGTGCTCTAGCAGAGGGCAGACTCCGTGTCACGGGCAAAGGCGGGTTGGTACGTTGGGTTCCTCTTACACCAGCCGCCAGGGCGGCCTTAATTCGGGCAAAGCATCGAGTACCCCGCGGCGCCAAGCTGTTTGTACCTGCGGATCGAAAGGCCCACCAGGTTACCAAAAAAATTCAAGACTTTATTCGCCAAAATTGTCAGCCCCGGCAGGTCGCGTTGACCTGCCACGGTCTGCGATATACCGACGCGCAAGAGCATTATGCTGAATGCCTTACCAGCGGCATGAGCAAGGAAGATGCTGAGAAGGACACTGCTGCGCGGTTGGGCCATCGTCGTGCTCGGGTGACAAGGACCTATGTGGGGCCGTTTTGATTCAAAACTACATTGGGAAGGAACTCGATCCGGAAGGTTTTGGATAGTTGGTGTCAAAAAAACCAACTGTAAGAGATCGGTGTCTGCGTGCAGTTGGGTGATCGCCATCTCCGGATTAGCCATATAACCACTGTTTAGTGGGGTCGATTAACTGCCAAACGCTACGTTACGCCGAGTGAACATCCTTAAGAAAGGCTGTCGGTAGCATCAGTTAGGATAGATAACTCAATGCCCTGGGATTGACATTTCGCTTGAGAATGTTTACAGAAGTTAAGCTACGTAGTTTTCCTTGGAGAACGGAGGAAGGCTTATGACGGAGAACAATGGTTTAGACCTTAGTACCCTGGAGAACTGGCTTTGGGAAGCGGCCTGTGTCATTCGTGGCCCGGTAGATGCCCCGAAGTATAAGGATTACATATTACCCCTGATCTTTTTAAAACGCCTTTCCGACGTTTTTGGGGATGAAGTGGCCAGGCTGGCCGACGAGATCTTTGGTAGTGTAGAAGAATCACTGGAGCAGGTAGATGAAGATCACGAGCTGGTCAGGTTTTACATCCCCCAGATTGCCCGCTGGTCATCCATTGCCCGGCAGACCACGAACATCGGGGAATATCTCACCGATGCCGTGCGGGCGGTGGCCCGGCAGAATCCCAAACTGCAGGGCATCTTTGAACACGTCGACTATAACGCCCGGGCAGCCGGCCAGCCAATTATAGACAACGACCGCCTTTTTAATCTGGTACAGATCCTCTCCCGTTACCGGTTGGGATTAAAAGACGTGGAGGCCGATATTCTGGGCCGGGCTTATGAATACTTGCTGCGTAAATTTGCCGAGGGTCAGGGGCAAAGCGCCGGCGAATTCTATACCCCCCGGGAAGTGACCTGGCTCATGGCCTATATCCTGGACCCCCAACCAGGTGATGAAATCTACGATCCGGCCTGTGGCTCCGGCGGTCTTTTAATCAAAAGCGTGCTGGCTTACCGGGAAGCATATGGGACTGATAGCCAGATCGCCCCGGTCAAGATTTACGGCCAGGAGATTAACTTTACCACCTTTGCCATGGCTAAAATGAACGCTTTCATCCATGATCTGGAGGCCGAAATCCGCCTGGGGGATACAATGGCCCGGCCGGCCTTTACCAGCCCCGATGGTTCCCTGCGTGTTTTTGATAAGGTGACCGCCAATCCCATGTGGAACCAGAAGTTCCCCCTTTCCATATATGAAGAAGACCCCTTTGACCGGTTTAAGTTTGGCGGTATCCCGCTGGCCTCCAGTGCCGACTGGGGCTGGATCCAGCACATGTTTGCCTCCCTGAAAGAAAACGGCAAGATGGCCGTTGTTTTAGACACCGGTTCCGTTTCCCGGGGCAGCGGCAACCAGGGCTCCAACCGGGAGCGGGACATCCGGAAAGTCTTCGTTGATAACGACCTGGTGGAATGTGTCATTCTGCTGCCGGAGAACCTGTTTTATAACACCACCGCCCCGGGCATTATCCTGGTGATCAATAAAGCCAAAAAACATCCGGGGGAAATTCTATTAATTAACGCATCCAGGCTATTTACCAAAGGGCGCCCGAAGAACTACCTGGCCGACGAGCATATAAAACAAATCTATGAGATTTACCGGGACTGGCGGGAAGAGGATGGCTTGAGCAAAATAATCCGTACCGAGGAAGCGGCCCGCAACGATTATAACCTCAGCCCTTCCCGCTACGTGTCCACCAACGGGAAAGAGGAATACCGGCCGGTGGAGGAAATCCTGGTCGAGCTGGCCGAAGTGGAAGAAGATCGGCAGGCGGTAGATAAGGAACTGAATGACATCCTGGGCAAGTTAGGTTTTGGGGGTTGGCTGAATGGGTAAGGAAGTTGGTGAGGTGATGGAGGGATATAAGGAGACGGAAATTGGGGTGCTGCCGGAGGAGTGGGATGTTGTAAGGATTGATGATTTAGTCATCGATATAGTATCAGGAGAATGGGGTAGTGAAAAGCAAATAAAAGGTTACATTCCTTGTTATGTCATTCGAGGCACTGATTTTCCTCAAGCATCGCTAGGTAGTTTAACAGGGATACCGGTACGGTTTCTGAGTCCGAAGAAATTAGAAAAGCGGAATGTTTTTGCTGGGGACGTTCTTGTTGAACTTTCTGGGGGCAGTAAAGATCAGCCCACTGGTCGGGTGTTAATGATAACGAAGCGTCTCTTAGATAGGTGTAGTCTACCTATTTGCTTTAGCAACTTTGTGAAGCTTCTCCGTCTACAGTCTAAATGCTATCCAGCATTTTTTGAACTCTATTGGCAATATCTTTATTCACAAGGAGCCACTCGTTTATATGAAAAACGTACTACTGGAATTAGGAACTTCAAACTAAACGATTTCTTATCTAATGAATATATCCCCCTCCCACCCCTCCCCGAGCAGCGCAAAATTGCCCATGTCCTTTCCACCATCCAGCGGGCTATCGAACTGCAGGACAGGATCATCGCCGCCGTCCGGGAATTAAAGCGGTCGCTTATGCGCCACCTCTTCACCTATGGCCCGGTACCTGTTGACCAGATTGACCGCGTCTCCCTGAAGGAAACCGAAATCGGCCCGGTTCCGGAACATTGGGATATTGTTCCGCTTGGTGAATGTGCTTTTGTTCAAACCGGAGTAGCAAAAGGCCGGAAATTGGAAGGAAGCGACATATTGGAGGTACCTTATCTGCGGGTCGCAAATGTTCAGGATGGATATCTTGATTTATCAGAAATTAAGTATATTAAAATTCGAAAATCTGAAGTAAAACGCTATTTACTCGAACCGGGAGATGTGGTTTTAACGGAAGGCGGGGACTTTGATAAACTAGGTCGTGGTTTTATATGGCGTGGTGGAATTCAAAACTGCGTTCATCAAAATCATATTTTTGCTATAAGAGTTAATCGCAGAATTTTGTTACCTGAATTCGTTGCTTATTTAATACAAAGTCATTATGGAAAATCATATTTTCTTAGTGTTGCACATCGAACGACGCATTTAGCCTGTATAAATACTACTAAACTCAAGACATTCCCTGTATTAATTCCGACCATCAATGAACAGCAAAAAATCGTTGCCATTTTGAGTTCGGTTGATCATAAAATCCAAGCAGAAGAAATTCGGAAGAATACCTTAGATGCCCTCTTCAAAACGCTTTTATACAACCTCATGACCGGCAAGGTGCGGGTTAAAGCCCTGGAGGTGAATGTCGATGCCCCTGGGCGGTGAACGGGCCACGGTTCAAAATCCCTTCATCCGCTACGCCAGTGAAACGGGCTGGCAGTATGTCGCCCCATCTGAGCTGGAGCTCCGGCGCGGCGGTGTGGGCGGGCTGGTGGTCCGGGATGTCTTCATCAGCCAGCTCCAGAGACTAAACCCCGGCGTAATGGATCATCTGCGGGCCGAAGAGGTATTAAAGCGGCTGGAGCGGGTGCCGCCCACCATTGAAGGGAACCTCCAGGCCTGGGAATACTTAAAGGGCCTGCGTTCGGTCTATGTGGAAACAGAAACAAGGGAGCGCAACATCCGCCTTATGGACCTGGACAACTGGCGGGCTAACGTCTTCCAGGTTTCCGATGAGTTTAGCTATACCAATGGCACCTATACCATCAGGGCCGATATTGTCTTCTTGGTTAACGGGTTTCCGGTGCTGGTGGTGGAAACAAAGTCCACCAGCGAGATCGAGGGCATCGCCAAAGCCTTAGACCAGCTGCGCCGCTACCATCGCGAGGCCCCGGAATTCATGGCCCTCCTGCAGGTATGTAACCTCACCCACCTGGTCCGCTTCTACTATGGAGCCAGCTGGAGCTTAAGCCGTAAAAACCTTTTCAACTGGCGGGACGAAAGCATAAGCCAGGATTTCGAATCCCTGGTGAAAAACTTCATCCATCCCCAGCGGGTTTTGCGGGTATTGACAGACTTTATCATGTTCACCCGTAAGGATGACGTTTTGAGCAAGGTTATCCTGCGCCCCCACCAGATGCGGGCCGTTGGCCGGGTGCTAAACCGCGCCGCCGACCCGGCCAAAAAGCGGGGGCTGGTCTGGCACACCCAGGGTTCGGGCAAGACCTACACCATGATCACCATTGCTAAAAAGCTCATTGAAGATCCCCGCTTTGATAACCCCACGGTGCTCATGCTGGTGGACCGCAACGAGCTGGAACAGCAGCTTTTTGGTAACCTATCCGCCTGCGGTCTGGGCCTGGTGGAAATAGCTCGGAGTAAGCGCCACTTAAGAGAACTTTTAGCTTCCGACCGGCGGGGTTTGATCGTGAGCATGATCCATAAATTCGACGACATGCCGGCGGACCTTAACCTGCGCTCCAATATTTTTGTCCTGGTGGATGAGGCCCACCGTACTACCGGCGGCGACCTGGGCAACTACCTGATGGGTGCCCTGCCCAACGCCACCTACATCGGTTTTACCGGCACCCCCATTGACCGCACGGCCCACGGCAAAGGGACCTTTAAAGTGTTTGGCTGCGAAGACCCCCAGGGCTACCTGGACAAGTACAGCATCGCCGAGTCCATAGAGGACCGGACGACGGTGCCGCTGCACTATGCCCTGGCTCCCAATGACCTGCGGGTGGACCGGGAGACACTGGATGAAGAATTCTTGAATCTCGCTGACGCTGAAGGAGTCAGTGACGTTGAGGAACTGAATAAGATCTTGGAGAAAGCCGTTACCTTAAAGAATATGCTCAAGAACCGGGAGCGCATCGACCGGATAGCCGCCTATGTGGCCCGGCATTATCGGGAATACGTGGAGCCGCTGGGTTATAAAGCTTTCTTGGTGGGAGTAGATCGGGAAGCGTGTGTTTTGTATAAAGAAGCTCTGGACAAACATCTGCCGCCTGAATACTCGTCGGTGGTGATCAGCCGGGGGCACAATGATGAACCTCACCTGGCACGTCATCATCTTTCCGAGGACGAAGAGAAGAGAATCCGTAAAGCCTTTGCCGACCCGGAATCCTTGCCTAAAATTCTCATTGTCACCGAGAAGTTGCTTACCGGTTACGATGCTCCGGTGCTGTATTGCATGTACCTGGACAAGCCCATGCGGGACCATGTGCTGCTGCAGGCCATTGCCCGGGTTAACCGGCCCTATGAGGATAAAGAAGGCCACCAGAAGCCGGCCGGCTTTGTCCTGGACTTTGTGGGTATCTTTGAAAACCTGGAGAAAGCCCTGGCCTTTGATTCCCGCGACGTGGAAGGGACCATCCAGCACCTCGACCTGTTAAAAGAACGTTTTGCGGAAATGATGGCCGTCGCTAGAAAGGATTACCTGTCCATTATTGAAAATTACAGTTATGACAAAGCAGCAGACAAAGCCCTGGAACATTTCCGGGGCCAAGAAAAAAAACAGGAATACTATAGTTTCTTTAAAGAACTGGCTAACCTTTATGAAATCCTTTCCCCCGACCCGTTTCTCCGAGACTATCTGGATGACTATGACCAGTTGGCCAGACTATACCGTCTTCTCCGGTCGACGGAGACAGTCCCTTTAGACAAAGAGCTAATGCGGAAGACAGCCCGGCTTGTACAGGAGCACACTCCGCCGGGGGCCATCAAAGATGCGGTGGACATCTATGAAATTACCGAACACACCCTGGAGAAGCTGGCCGAGGACACTGCTCCCTATACGGTCAAGGTGTTTAACCTTCTAAAAAGCATCACCGAAGCGGTCGCAGAAAGAGCCAAGCAGGCGCCTTACCTCCTTTCCATCGGAGAGATGGCCGAGAGAATCGCCCAGGCTTACCAGGAGCGGCAGTTAACCACCCAGGAAGCGCTGAAGCGCCTGCAGGAATTAATAGATGAGTATGTGGCGGCGGAAAAAGAGCGGGCCGAAAAAATGATGGCTCCGGAACCTTATGCCGTGTACTGGTTCCTAAAGCGGCAAAAGGTTAAGGGCGCTGAAACCGTGGCTCTTAATATGGCACAGGCATTTGAACGTTTTCCCTACTGGCACAACAGCGAAAAACAGGAACGGAATATTCGGCTTGAGCTTTACAAGAATCTTAAAGGAGCAGCAGTCAAGGAAATGAAGACTCTGGTGGACAGCATTTTGAGCCTTTTAAAGGGGGCTAGAAGGTGAGGAGTCTGGTAGCAGGTGAAAGCTTGTTTCCTTCTCTTGCCTCCCTGGACCAGCTTGAGGAAGTGATCCCGGAAGCGGTATTTCGGGCGGAAGTGGCCGCCTGGGCCAAGCGGATCGGTGTGGAACCCAAACAGATCCAGCTCCGGGTGATGAAAAACAAATGGGCCAGTTGCTCAAGCAATGGTCGGCTTACCTTTGATCCCGAGCTTTTGCGCAAGCCGGCCGCATTTCGGGCCGAAGTCATAGTTCATGAGTTATTGCATTTAAAGATACCCAATCATGGCCCACTGTTTAAGGCGGTGTTGAGGTCTTATTTAGCAAGGTGCAGAAGTTAAAAGGCGTTACTGAAAGGACGAATTTAGGGGTGAGGATATGGAGATTCGGGAACTAAGAATCCGACAATTCCGGGGCTTCTCTGAGCTGACCCTAAAGCCTAAGGGACACGTTGTTCTCATGGGAGAACCTCGAGCCGGGCGATCAGACGTTATTGAGGCACTCTCGCGGGTTCTGGATACTGATGCGGCGAGGACAAGGACGACGACTGAGCTTGACTTTTATCAAAAGGATACTTCTCGACCCATCGTCATAGGGCTAACAATCGGCGGACTCGGCACAGACTTGGAATAACGTTTCCTTGACTATTTAGAACTGTGGGATGTTGCAGAGAACAAGTTGGTTCCCGAGAGCGAATCCCCGGAGGTGCTTGACGAGGCCAGGTACGAGTGGGTGCTACGCATCGAGTATCGTACGCATTGGCTGCCCGAGGATGAGCGTTGCGAAGAGTGGGTCTACTTTCCCAAGGTTTCAGACCCCGAAACGGGTACATACACGTATGCACGGCGGCGAGAGGTGGAGCAAATCGGCTTTACTCATCTACGTTTGGGGGCGGGGAGGCTACTAGACCTCAGTCCGCGGAGCCCATTCCGACGGATCATTGAGCAATCGGACGGCGATGATTTTGCGACCGCAATTGCGCAATACGTCCAGGCAGTGGCCATGTCGGCAGAGCAGTTTAGCAACTCTCAGCAAGTTAAAACTGCCATGCAAAAGGTGCTCGCACCGGTGCGGGACCTTCTCCGCATCGAGGGAAAGGATCTGAGTGAACTTTTTCGGTTAGCCCCTGAGGGAGGATCACTGAGCGGACTTATGCGCTCCTTAGGACCCGCGATTGACCTCGACAATGGTGCCGGCATCTTACCGGCGTGGCGCCATGGATCAACCATTGCTTCTCTCCTCAGGATCGCTGAGGCCCTTGCTCTATCGGGCTCGCGCAATATTCTCGCTGTTGACGACCTGGGCGATGGGCTTGACCCAGCATCCGCAGTTCATCTGGCATCGGTAATGCGACGCCTGGCAGGGCAGGTCTGAGTTACCACTAGGCTGCATTCAGTGGCAGAGATCTTCGAGTCTAAACAAGTTGTCCGCCTGGGCCGAGCACGCGACGGTTCTCGGTTTGCTTGTCAGTTTCGATCACCAACCACTAAATCGGAGGCGATTGTTCTTAAGCACTGGCATCGAAACCTCCTACCTGCTCTGAGCTATCGCTCCGTCATAGTGGTGGAGGGACCACATGACTTTGCCGCCTTGCACGCGTTAGCCATCCGTCTCTTCAAAGAGATTGGTGAGTTCCTGCCGGCGACCCGAGGCGTATGTATTATTAGCGCTGGTGCCACAGGGGATGGCGGTTATATGAACGTCCTCAGGCTGGCGAACGCTGCCCGGCAGATGGGCCTGCGGGCGGTCGGCGTTGTTGATGGTGACACAAACGAGGATGTCATGCCGCTAAAACTGGAAACATACCTACTAATGCATAGAATTCTCCTTAGTAAAGTGAGGCGTTCCGGTCAATTCCATATTTTGGCGTTAAATCCCTCTGATAAGACAAACTTTGCTTTAGGCCGTCTGTGTAGAAGGTTTATTCTTCTCAGCCTTGATTGTCTCGGCGCCAGCCCGCTCTCAATACTCAGTCTTGTCAAATACCGAATACCGGCACTCCAAGCCTCATGGAGAGAATTTCAGGTTAATGTTATGAGCTTGGCAGTTGGAGTTAAAAGTTAATGTCCTCAGGAGGTTAAATTGTCCATGTTGCCACCCGGGATTAGGCAAGGGGAGCAGCCTCCGTACCATCAACTGGATGAGTACCTCTTTCAAGATATGTGCTGTGACCTTTTTCAAACTGAGCCGGAAATCACATCATGTAGTATATATGGGACTCGAGGACAGTCGCAATACGGTATAGATCTGCTTGCCCAACGACGTGATGGTGGTATAGAGGTAGGTCAATGCAAAAAATACCAACAATTCTCAGCTAAGGAAATCGTGCGAGCTTCGGATGAGTTCTTTAACCATTGGGATCACTGGAAAAATAAGGGCGTGAAGAGGTTCATTCTATTTGTCTCTTGTCCGTTGGACAGGCAGGAGCAGCAAGAGGAAGTCTTGCACCAAAAAGAGCGTTTTAAAGAATTTGGTATAGAGTACGAAGTGTGGCATAGCCGAGTCTTAACTATGAAGTTGGCGCCTAATCCAAACATCGTCTGCAGGTACTTTTCTCCCGCGGACTATTGGGTATCCTATATTTGTGGTCCTACTGCTGTGCCGTTAGTCACTCAGAGCCGGGGAACCGTAGTCATTTCTGAGATTCTCTCGCACCAGCTAACGTACTTATCGGGCCGCTTGGCCAGTGAAATTCAGTCTCAACTCGAACGGATGAGAGCATTATGGCGACAAGGTAGGCTTACTGAGGCCTTGCAATGGGTAAGAAATGTCAAAAACGACACCCATGTTTGGCTAGCCCTTCCCGCTGATTTGCGGGCGCGTTTGTTACGTTTTGAAGCCAGCATAGAACTGGAGCAAAAGGCTGACCTCTCCCATGTGAAACAACTAGCACTGGAAGCAGATGCCCTTTGTGCTTCTATTGAAGGATTGAGGCTAAAAGCTTTAATAACCTATAGAGAGAAAGGCGCTGCGGCAGCGGTCCAAACCTTAAAAGGGCAAGAAGATGTCGATACTTTGAATTTAATAGCGGCTCTGCTCCTGGAGATGAACGAGAATGATAAGTGCTCCCAGGTTATAGAGCGCATCATGAGCCAGTTTGTCCCAAATGCAGAAACCTATCGAGTTCGGTCCCTTTTGAACCTCTGTCTTGGAAACCTCGCTCAGGCCAGGATGGACGCCCAAGAGGCTCTTAACAGGGAGCCAAACTGGCGCTCAATTCAGATGGCGTCGGCCATGGTTTATTATTACAGCGCGATGTCTGCTCTGGCGATACCGCGTGGTATCCCAGCGTGGCCCGAACCTGTAGCTTGGCCGCTCATTCGTCGCGACAACGAGAGCCTACAATATCTCGAGAGTGCTTCCCAGCTTTTTGCCTCACTTTTGGGAGCTGCGGAATTGGATGTGGAGGAGCGGCGCCGCCTCCAGGCCTGGAGGTTGGCCTCCGTGGCAAATCATCCCCGCCTTCAGGACGAAGCACTGAATTACTGTCGGTCCGTGCTAGAAGATGACCCATCTAATGCCTACGTTGTCGCTTGGGCCATTAACCGCAATATGGCAGTTGATTTGACTGCTAGTTTGACAGCGTTTGAGGACCTCATCAGGGAAGGACGGGCTAGTCTCCTTCACGTTATTATCGTTGTGAGCTTTTACCTTTCAAATGGCATGGGGTCGAAGGCCTTGGAGTTGCTTGGTAACACCAGAAGTATCTTCGAGCAGAATGACGCGGAGGACCTTTGGGCCATTTGGAAGTGCCGTTCTTTGGTTGTTGACGGTAAGTCAGATGAAGCATTAAAAATGGCGGATTCACTGAAGGATCCCCACTACGCACGCATTGCCAAAATTACTGCTCTTCGAGCGCGGGCATCGGAAAAAGGTGACTGGCAGTCACTTATTGACTACCTTGAGCGTTGTTTTTCTGATACTAGGGACGGTGTTTTTCTGCTGGATTGTTGCGAGATAAAAGCCCACCTGGGAGACTGGACCTACGTGGCGCATCGTTCAGCCGAGTTGGTCAACCATGTTGGCACTGCAGACGCCGTTGAACTGGCAGCCCAAGCCATGTTCAAAGCCGGCCACTACGCGGAATGTCTCACCCTACTTGATAGGTTCCAGCGTTATTTCACAGATTCAAAATTACCGGCCAATTTGGGGCGGATTAGGGTGGAATGTCAGCGGCTGCTCGGTATTTTGGCTCGTGCAGTAATCGAAGCAGAGGAGTTAGCGCGGAGCGATCCCGCTATTCCTAACCTCCTGGCCCTGGCTCAGCTTTACTTTTCTTTGGGCGATTTGAAGGGTGTCGCATTAGTAGCTCGGCAGATCGAGTCGCGGTCCGATTCCGCTCCGGAACACTGCTTGCGCTTAGCGCGTCTCGTTCAGTGGGACGATCAAAATTTGGCCGTGTCACTTTGGAGAAAGGCAGCCAACTCTCCCTGTCTTCCGGATGAACTGGTTGGCGAAGCTGTTGCCTTGGGATATCAGCTGGGGTTAGATGCAGAGATGGGCCCCCTTGTCAAAAGGATGGTTGACCTTGGGGAACAGGCTAAAGGAGGAATCCAGAAGAAGTCTATCGAGGACTTAGTGGCCACTATTGACCAGCAACGCGAGAACTTAAGTAAAGTAGATGAGTTGTATCGGAACGGAAGGATCCCTGTCCATCTAGTAGCAGAAGCACTTAGTATTCCCCTAGCCGGAATGTATCATACAAGGTTACTCGAGAACGAAGAGCGTCTTTGCAGTTATGAGTGTCTGCCTTTGTTCTGTCGCCATGGCGGTAGAACCATCGGGTCGGAGACCGACAAACCAGTGACTCAATGGCGTCTGCACATGGATGTTACCGCCGTCCTTCTTGCGGCTCACCTTGAAGTCCTAGAGAAAGTTGAGGAGGTATTTAGACCGATTAAGATTCCTGCCTCGCTCGTTCCATCACTTGTTGCTATGAGAGATAAAGTCACGCCGCATCAGCCCTCTCGCGCTACGGCCTACCGCCGTATCCTTGACCTCATTCGTGAATCTAAGATAAGAACCATTGACCCTCCTAAGATATCTGAAGCCGACTCGATTTTGGTCCAAGAGTTAGGCTCTGAATGGGTAGCCTTGTGGGAATATGCTCGAAAAAATGATGGCTATTTAGTGGACTTCCTTCCGCTTAGAAAACGAGACCTTTCTGGGCCTCCAACGGCACTACCCGAAGATGCAGGGATGACATTGATTAATTGCAGAGCGGTGGTGGAGTCGCTCAGGCAGTTCGGGCCGCTTTCTGAAGATGAGTATTTCAGGGCGTTGGACGCCCTTGGAACGGAGGGGCTTGGTGCGGATGTCAAGGTCGTGCCCGCTCAACATAAAACGTTGGTCCTAGATACCACAATTCCCGAGACCTTAGCAGAAGCTGGATTGATTGAACTAGTTTGCGACCGCTTTGACGTTGTCATTAAAGACGAAGAAGCGAGACGCATTGAGGCTGCCTTACAAGAATATGAGACGGCGCAGGAGCTATCGAATTGGTTGGGGAGCATTATCGATAAAATAAGTCGCGGATTTAGAAACGGGGTGTACGAAGTCATTCCGACTGTTGGGCCTGGAGAACCCAGCGATAAAGAGATTGAAATGACGTTAGAGCTAGACAGTCTTTATTCATTACTTCGGTTTGAGCCCCAACCAGGGGATGTTATTTGGGCGGATGACCGGGCCCTGACCAGTTACCGGCACCGCGACGGCGGAGTACCAATTATCGGAATTACGGAAGTGTTAGACGTCCTGCTCGGTGCCGGCAGGCTTGATAAGAAGGAATACTTTGGTTTGCTCACAAGGCTGCGTGCGGCTAATGTGCGCTTTATACCCTTGCGTGCCTCTGAAATCTTGCATCATTTGATGCAAGCCCGGGTGCAGAATGGAAGGGTAGTGGAAACTCAGCAACTCGCCATTCTTCGGCGCTACGTAGCTAATTGTCTGGCGAATGGGGCTGTGCTACAACGCCCAGTCGGAGGCCAGGCCAACCCCGGAGAAATCCCGTTTGTCTTGAACCTTGGCCGGGAAGTCACAGATGCGATAATATCACTATGGGAAACGGCCGATGCTGACCTCGAAGCATGCCAAGCGCGGGCAGACTGGATTATGGAATCCCTCTATCTAGATTATTTGGCTCGTGCCTCACTAATTGGACTAACCCTCCCGAACGAAGATATATACATAGCAGCCTTGGGAATAGTTGACTTGTTATTGGCAGGTTTATCTTTAGGAGCTAGAGATAGGCGTCGGCGATATAGTGCCCGCCCCCAGTATTTCGCGTGGTTGGAAACTCGTGTACTCCGAAGCCGCTTTACAGCCGAGCCGCGTCTTATAGCGGCAGTTGCGGAAGTGCTCAAGAAAATGCTTAACCGTTTAGACGAGCCGCTGGACGGCGATATGGAATTCGCCTGGAAATATGTCGTTCAACGCTTTTACGAGGACCTTCCGGACCTTCTGAGGGAGGAGTTGAATCGTGACCAGGAGTTTATTGCCAGCATAGGAATTAGGGTTTTCCCGGTAGTGGAAATCGGCCGGGTGAAATTCGAAATAAACGAATTCGTTCGAGCCGCGATAGAAGTGATCAATGGCCGCCCCAGTACAGCCAAACCGTTAGATCCAACTGAGCGAGAGGCGGTATTTGAGCCGGATACCGATAGTCCATTCTCTTGTGTTGTTATTCATCCTTGGAATTCTCGACCGGTTCCAGTCAGGGATGAGATATTTGAACTCCTACGTGAACATCCGGCGGAAAGAGAGGCGGCGCTTCGACGGAACCGTCAATGGTTTGACTGTTCCCTTGAAGAATTTAACAAAGTGGTAGCAGAAATCGCCACATTGCAAGACCCTCTACGGCGGCTCGAGGAAGCAGAGCGGTGGCGGAAAGCTTCTGTTAGTGCTTACTATCAACGCCTGCAGGAGGCTGTGCATAGGCGCCATGCGTTAGCCAGAAGTGATTTAGGCTTACCCTCTGCAGACCGGCTCTGCTGGTATTTCAGACTTCCTCCGAATACCGGGGACGGTGAAGAGTTTCAAAAGTCGTTGTACCAGGCTGCCGAGGAATTGCTTAAAGAGAGTGAACTGATCAATGCGCTTGAAAGGTTCTGCGCTTTGCCGATGCCTTTGCCCCTGACTCTCGTACAGAGGGTCCAGCGTCTCGACCCCTCGGAACGCCATCAACTTGTGAAGGCACTCCTGAAGTCGACCGGCTCGCCTTTGTCGAGGATACATTTGTTGAGGATTCTAACGGTTTGTAGTGAGAAGCGGTATTTACGGCTGGCACGCCGCATTATGGTTCGTATGCTGGGAGACACTGGCGCAGCTGAATTCGACGCCTTCCAGGCTGTTTTGGACTGGGCCGAAGCCGAAACCAGTGCGTGGTCGGCTGGTGGTCTGTCCAACCATATCCGGTTAGCTATGGTTTGGGCACATGCACATTTCCTGTATACCATGGTTATCGGTGCAGGAGCACCTACCTCATGGGTTACCGAAGTATTCAGGAACTTGTCCGGCAATCCATCTCTCGAATTATTCCGTCGCGAGCCGAGTTACTGGTTTGACGTCAGTCACCCGCGTCAAGTGAACCGCGCATCGTTCCTCCTTTCCGGTTTTGCTTACGCCCTTGGAGATTTGGCTGACCGCCTAATGAGTCCTCAAATTCGAGAGCGCTTAGTTGCTATGGCTTGTGTTCTCACCGAAGAGGTACAATTGCCGTCACCTTCCATGTTGCGAGATTCAACTCGGTGTCGAGATGGTCTGGGTTCTTTCCTAGGTGGCGACAGGGGGCAGACATTGAGATTCCTGCTTGGTCAGGAGAAGGCTGAGTTGTTGTCGAGTAAATCAATTCGCTCCACCCTAAACCTCGCTTTGAAAACCCTTGGTGCTGAACCAACGAGCACTGTTGCGTGGGCGATAGTCCTCAATATACTTACGTGGGGTGCGCTTTATGAGGATGTGGTCCCCCGCCTGGTGGAACTTTTTAAGGGTACCGACTACACTGACCTTTATAAACGTGATGCAAAGTGCGGTCTTATTGCCTTGCGAGCAGCTACATTTCAGATGGCCTCAATTCGGAACGAGGAGTTGAGAACCCACCTAATTCAACAGATCCGAGAAGTAGCCGCATGGTGCAGCGAGTCCGAGAAGCAAGCACCGAAGATTGCTGACGCTATGTCAACTCGTGAGGTTGGACTCAGCCTTTTGGAGTGTGCTTTAAACGTGTGTCTAGGGCAGGAAACAGATGAGAAGGTCATCATTTCATTTGTGGAAGTAACGTCAATGATAATGCACGCATGGCCGCAGTTGCGCAGGGAGTATAAGGACATTCTAGAATTGCTCTGCCAACGGTTGCCAGTATCGGCCTGTAAGCCCATTTGGAGGTTGATTAACTTGGCTCGCACTTTCTAGCGTAGACTTTCGGTAAACGGGTTAACTTTGCAGTAATGGTCAACTGGGCCATTATAGCTGAAGCGGCTGAAAATGTTCTCTCTACAGACGAAACCTTGAAAGCCGCAATTGAAGGGGACCGCTGGGCCTACGCTCAGTATACCTTCTGCCCGAGACACGGTAACTGATTATTTTCGGGACTACGCCGTGCCTTCACTCATCAAATAGCACAGGGATAACATCCCACCTGACTAGCCCTACGGCCCGCGGATGGACGGCCAGCCTTTCGTTCCCCGCCCAGATCTGGATCGTGGTCTCGTCCGGCTGGACCTCTACCTGTCGGCCGGCCCATTGCCAGGGGACGCCATACCAGGAGCCGTTCCATTGGAGGTAACCGTCCCGGCCTACCTTGCGCTCCTCACGCAGGAAGGGTATCAGTCTGTCCGGACCAGGCAGGGGCATCAGATGGGCCTGCTCGACGACCAGGCGGTCAATCGGTCGTTCCCGGGTCGTCCCGTGGATACGGACGTTGGCCACGGTGTCAAGCCAGACTTGGACCCGGCGGTTGAGGTCACAAAGATCGGCAAACCGGGCACCGGGCCAGAAGTTGCCTTCGACGTACCCGACGCCGCGCTCGACCTTGTCTTTGGTTCTGGCCCGGTAGGGCCGGCAAAGCTGGATGTCAAAGTGTTACTGCCACCCTATAATGTCCGGGGATAGACGGTGTTAATTGTCCAAGAACTGACGGGACAGCTGTCCGGCAGTCATCGGCGGGCGGAGCAGGGAGAGCTACATCAGCTCTCCCTGAATCACCCGTTTCACCATGTGGTCATCAACGATCCGGTTGCCGTTCTGCGCCCCGTAGATCAGACAATGGGTACAGACCTTGTTGATCAACCGCGGGGTCCCGGCCGAGAAACGAAAGACCTCATCCAACGCACCATCCGAGAAGATGTCTCGGTCCGCACCGGCGTATGCCAGGTGCCGTTTTACATACTCGCCGGTTTGCGCTCTGTCCAGGTGGGTTAGTCTACACTGCAAGTCGATACGTTGCCGGATGGCGGCGTAGGCCTGGAGCCGGAGCCGTTCCCGCAGCTCGCTCTGCCCGACCAGGATAAGGGCCATGGGGCTTGTGGAGTCCATCTTGAAGTTAAGGAGAAACCGGACCTCTTCCAGCATCTCCTTGTCCAGCAAATGAGCTTCATCCAGGATCACCACCGGCTGCAAAGAATGAACTCCCCGCATCAGTTCGATCTCCCGGTGCAGTTGGCGTTTGGCATCGCCCCGGTAGAACTTGGCTTCGCACCCCAGCTGTTCCAGTAGGCCTTTGTAGAAATGCCGGGGCGTCAGTTTGGAATCGGCCAGGTACATCACCAGAAACCGGGCCGGGTCAAGGATATCCTTGAAACGCCGGATGGCGGTGGTCTTGCCGGTCCCGCTGTCCCCGGTGAACACAACAAACAGTTGGCGCTTGGCGGCATGTTCCAGTCTGCCCAGTGTCTCTTCCAACATCACGGACGGGTACAACTGGTCTGTGGGAATGTCGCGGGTGAACGGGGTATGGGCGAGGCCGTAGAATTCTTCAAACATTACCGCCGACCTCCCCCTTGCGTACCGTCCGGTAGATGACGGCAGGCGCCTGCTGCTCTCTCCTCTGCTTGTTTCTCTTTGCTGCTGCAGACAGGAGCCTGGATGATTCGGCAGTCTGGCTCTGCAGGCGCTCTGGCAGATGCGGGCGCTCTTTTGTCCGTTCCCCGATCACCAGTTGCCTGGCCTTCCAGGGGGAATGCCCCTCGTACTCGATGGTCAGTTCGGCGGTATCAGCCGGGTCGTAGACGACATCCACCTTGCAACCGATGAAATTCAGACCGACCTCGTACTTCTTGCCTGCGAAGCTGATGCAGCCCGCCTTGTCGACCTTCCTTTCCTCGCAGTGCAGAAAAGCACATGTGATCGTTTCAGCATCCAAAAACCTGACCGCCTTGCTGTCACTGCGGTAAGCGGCAGCCGGGCTCTGATTGTTCGCCAGGGCTGAATGGGGCTTGTTCTGGTAACACTCCTCCAACCAGACCCAGAACAGCGCATTGAGCTTGTCCAGCGACTGCGGTTTCTCCAGGGCCGCCTCGGCCAGGAAGGCGTCCACCACTCGGTTAAAGCGCTCCACCTTGCCGGTTGCTTCCGGGGCATACGGCTTGGCATACAGCAGCCGGATGCCCATCTTGGCGCAGGCCCGGATCATCCACCTGGTCCGGTATTGTTTACCGTTATCAAAAAACACCGCATCGGGCGCCCCGTACTTCTGGATCGCCTGCCGGAAACAGTTTTCGACGATGATCTGGTCCAGGGTGGGATAGAACTCTCCGTGCATGACAAAGCGCGTGGCGTCGTCAAAGAAGGATACCAGATAGACCTGCTTCTTGGCGCCATCCGGGCCGATGGGCAGGTACGGTCCATACTTGATGTCCGAGTGCCAGAGCTGGTTACGGTGCCGGTGCTGGTAGCGCCGTGCGGCGACGCCGGTATCCGCGTACATACGCATGTGCCGGGCGCTGTAGCCCTTCTCCGCCAGTTTCTCCTGCAGGGTGCTGCGTTTGATCCGACCGGGTTCGGCCAGCCCTTCCCACTCCAGAATCTGAATGATCTGCGCGACACTTCTTCCCGGCACCTCGCGGCGCAAAAGGATGGCCTGCTCCAGGATGTGTGCCGGGATGGCCTCCTGGTTCAGGCGTTCACCCTTGCCCTTGGGTTTGAGGCCGCCGAACCCGTTTTCCCGGTACCGGGCCAGGTACCGGCGCAAGGTACGCTCGGATATCCCGGTCTGTGCACAAATCTGGGCCTTAAGTTTTCTGGCTTTGGCCGCATCCACGTCTTCCGCCAACAGCGGGGACAAAAGCTGTATCCGCTGGGTGGCGATTTCTTCGGCCTTCCGGTGGTCTCTCATGCTGAATACCCTCCTTAAAGTTAATTCAGCACGAGTCTATGCCAAAGCCGTCAGGACAGGAATGCCGAACGGGTCTGTACCCAAAGATTTGCATTGGCCACCAGGCGGACAACTCTGGCCAGCCAGCCGGGGGCATCCCCTACCAACTGCCAGATCCTGTGGAGCGCGGACCGGGGAAGGGTGGATCGTCCTTCCACAGACGCTATCGCATAACGGGCGGCGAGGGCGGTGAGGCAGCCAAGGAAGTACGCAGCCAGTGCCCAAAACCATCTCCGCCAGCGCCACAAGGTGGATTCATCGGCTGTGACGCTAAGGGCCGGATCACCGCCCACGGCTGCCTCAATGCTATCCTTTATGTGACGCTTGTACGGTACCAGCATGTCCGGCAGTTCGTGGTGGATGCGACGGCACGCAACACAACGAAGGCGGCGGATGATGAGGATGATTTTGTCCCCGAGGCTGTCGATACAGCCCCGTTGGCGGCTGCCAATTACCCTTAAATGCCCGCTACAGCAGGGACAGGGAATCTGCTCCGCGCTCCTCACAAAAAACACCCCTGTCGGGGTTCTCAATCAGTTCATATTCTGTTACAATGACCATACGGTGATGGGCGCCTCTGGTGCTGCTGCTGACCACAGTAGCACAACAAACAGGGGCGTCTTTCCTTTCTAAATGATATGGCCATTATATCCAGCAACTCCCGGTCAGGCAATCCCGTCAGCTTTCGGACGTTTCAGGTTAGCCCTAACAGTCAAAGCCCAGCCGCAGGGCGAAGTCCAGGAAACGCTTGTTCCAGATAGGCTGCCCGGCCTCGTCCCGGTCAAGAACGACCAGCTTGGCGTTGTCGTACAGGCACTTGCGCGGAATGCCGCCCAGCCGCGCAAAACCGTTGATGTGGCAGCGGATGAAGCCGGCCACGTCGGCGCGCTGGATGAACTCTACGTACATGGCCCGCGCCCAGGCCAACACCAGGACGAAAGCCCAGACATAACGTGGTGTCCCGTCCGGACGTGGTGTCCCGTCCGGCGTCAGGTAGCGGTAACGGCCGAAGTCGACTTGCGCTTGTTCGCCGGGCTTGGTTTCAAAGCGCACGGTGACTTCAGGCTTCCGTCGCCATCGGCGGAACGGGTGAACGTACTCCTTGAGGATGGAGTAGCCGCCTGTGTAGCCCAACTCCCGGATCTCCCGGAGCAGAACGACGCAATTGTCCACTCCCTCGCTAAGCCGCTTCTGGATATAATCTTTGTAGGGGTCGAGCTTGGACCCCCGCTTCGCCCGGGGCTTCGGTTTGGGTATCCCCGGCTCCCGAAGGTATCTACGAACCGTGTTCCGGGATACGTCAAGAAGCCTTGTGATGGCACGGATGGATTCGCCCTTGCCGTGCAACTCGATGATCTGTTTCACTTTCCCACCCTCCAGCATCTTGTTGGACACCTCCGTCTTTTGCAGTCGAAGGTGTCTTTCGCCGGGGGGTGGGTCAATTCTTTTTCGGCGCTACTGGGTCATTTTAAACCCGGCGCTGACAATTCATAGTCTTGTGGTGTCATCATCTTATGGACTAACAAAAGCCAAGCAACAACATACCCTGTATGGTCTGATCAATAATTCAGTATGGTGTCCGTACACTTCTTATAAATGACACTGAAATGGTGCCACAAGGCTAACTAAATTCCGATTTTCGATAGAATACACACGAGATAGGCTGCGAAGTGCTGAACTACGAGCAAGATACCTAAAAGAGAATAGAGAACAATAAAGACTATAGGCACACAGTTTTCTATCCTAGTCATTGGCTGATAATGCTTCTTGTTCTTTCCTGCTTTGAGTAGAGCCCACTCAGATGCGTAGGGTGCAATAGGGAGATAGTCTTCAATTTCTGTAATTACGTGATATTTTGCAGAGTTCAGTTGTCTGTACTGATTGATCAGTCTTTGCCAAAAATAGCAAAGTAAAACTAGTGGAATTAGAGGAATCAGTAACCAGAGACTAACTTCTAACCCTGGGTAATTATGTAGTAGTGCAGCAAGCCCAATGGTTGCCGTATTCGCTCCCAGAAAAACGAATTAACAAGCATTCGTCTTGCGCTAACGCGATCAGCCATCTCAACGTATATTTTATATTGGTCAAGCAGGGCTGCATCATAACCATTACCATAACACTCGGGGGGAACTCTAAGCAAAATGGCCTTAATGTCTTCTTTCTTGTTTATCATTTTATAATGAATACCTTCGAATTGCATCGACGATTGAACTTGTCTGCCAGCGGACCATTACTTTAGCAATATCAAGGACACTTTGCGGGATTCTTTCCTGACCCCATGGTACGATTCCAATAATAGGCTTATTGTATTTTTGAGCAATTTCAATCTCTTTCTGTATCCATTTTCGATAATTAACATACATTCCGGATAACACAAGGACACAGTTTACTGGCTTTATCTGAAGATCTAACTTCGCTTCGAGTTCTTTATCAGTTTTGGCGCCGAGTGGATCGTGTTCGGGAACAGAATAGTTCCGCCACTTAAAGTATGAGGCTTCCTTGAGAAATCGAACGAGGCGATAATACTCTGAGTTCTGGTCGTTCCGCCATACGTGACTGATGAAGAGGTCATACGTTTTTAGACTAGGCATCCCAATACCCCCTCCAGGGATTACATTTACTCGATACTCGACGAAATTCCTACTAGTGTCTATCCAATACTTTCCGACAACGATCGACAGTTTTCAGCTATACGTTGGGATTACGACGGGCTAGCAGACCCTCATCCTTCAAAATGCAGCACCACAGACAATGAAAAAGGGTGTCAGTGCCGAAGTGCTCCCATGGCAGTCGGCGAAACGAGATCGACACTCGCTGGTACTGTGAGTCCGACTAGCAGACGGATCCCGGCGGTTGGAGCACCACTGACTGTCGCCGCCTTCAAGGTGAGCACGAAGGGTAGATTTCTTAACGCACACGACCGCCGCGCCTTCTGCCACACATTTGTAGGAGGGTAACATTATGCGGGTTGTTTACGAACGGTGCTGCGGTATAGACGTCCACAAACAAAGTCTTACGGCCTGTGTTATCACCCCGGAAGGCAAGGAACTCCGGACCTTCGGGACCATGACCGTTCACCTCCTGGAACTGGCCGATTGGCTGGAAGAACGAGGCGTAACCCATGTCGCCATCGAGAGTACGGGCGTGTACTGGAAGCCCGTTTATAACCTCCTGGAGAGTCACAGTCTCGAACTTTTGGTCGTCAACGCGCAACACATCAAGGTCGTTCCGGGGCGCAAGACCGACGTCAAGGATGCGGAATGGATTGCCGACCTATTGCGGCACGGACTCTTACGCGGCAGTTACATTCCCGGCCGGGAGCAACGCGAGTTACGCGAATTGGTCCGCTACCGCAAGACACTGATCCGGGAACGGAGCGCCGAAGTAAACCGCCTGCAAAAGACACTGGAAGGGGCCAACATCAAGCTCGCCTCAGTAGCCTCGGACATCACGGGTAAATCCGGCCGGGCGATGCTGGAAGCCCTTGTCGCCGGGACCGCCGATCCAAAAGTACTGGCCGCCATAGCCCAGGGGCAGCTGCAAAAGAAGCGGCCTCAATTGGAGCAGGCCCTTTCCGGCT